>JAYUEY010000144.1:0-7470 GCA_043739005.1 Tardiphaga sp. | reverse complement strand
TTTAGCTATGCGCGCTCGCCCTATGCGGTGACGGGATGGCGCGATCGGATTCGCTGGGTGGCACGGATGCTCGGCTCGCCATCAGCGGATCAGGGCCTGCTGATCTCACGCGCGCATTACGACAGGCTCGGCGGTTACGCGCCGGATGCAGGCCGCTCCGAAGCGCGGCTGCTGCGCCGGCTCGGGCGCTCGTCGCGAACATTATTGAGAAGCCGCATCGTGGTGGCTTGATAAAAACGGATGTTTATCTCAGCCGCCGAACTTTGTTTGGCTCGATATGACAGCGCTTACTGTGACGCGCCGCGCCGCAAATGCTCATCCAGTCGCGGCATGATCTCGACGAAATTGCACGGCGTCGAACGGTAATCGAGCTGGTGCGCGAGGATGCCGTCCCAGCCATCGCGACAGGCACCCGGCGACCCCGGCAGGCAAAAAATGAAGGTCGCGCCCGCGGTGCCGGCCGTCGCGCGACTCTGGATCGTCGACATGCCGATTTTGGCGTGACTCAACATATGAAACGCGATCGAGAATCCGTCCATGCGCTTCTCGAACAACGGTTCGATCGCTTCCGGCGTGACATCGCGACCGGTAAAGCCGGTCCCGCCAGTCGTGATGATCACGTCGATGGAGGCGTCCGAAATCCACGCGCAAACCATATCGCGAATGGATTCGACATCATCCGGCACGATCTCGCGAGCGGCGAGCGTATGACCTGCAGCGCGGAGGCGATCGACGAGTGTCGCGCCCGATTTATCGTCGGCGAGGACGCGTGTGTCGGAGATCGTGAGCACGGCGATGGCCAGCGGAATGAAAGCGCGCGGCGATTCAGGTGTGGTCATGTGATCGAGCCTTTGCTTCGATTTCAGCGTCATCCTGAGGTGCGCACCTCTGACGCTCGTGCGTCCTGCGCACCTCGACGGATGGCTACAGAAGCAGCCGTCGTCCTTCGAGATGCGGCCAAGAGGCCGCTCTCAGGATGACGGCCGCATTACATCACAAACGATCGCTTGCGAACGTATTGCACGCCTGCACGGTGCCCTGCTGATAGCCGGTCATGAACCAGCGCTTGCGTTGCTCGGCAGAGCCATGCGTGAACGAGTCAGGCACCACGCGACCCTGCGCCTGACGTTGCAATGTATCATCGCCGATCGCCGTCGCGGTCTGCAACGCCGCATCGATGTCGCCCTGCTCCAAGAAGCCGGGACGCTTTTTCGACTCGCGATTGACCCAGACGCCCGACAGGCAATCGGCCTGCAACTCGACCTTGACCTGTAACTGGTTGGCTTCGACCTTGCTGCCGGCCTGCTGCTGTAGTCGCGTCACGCGCGGCAGAATGCCGAGCAGGTTTTGGATGTGATGGCCGGCCTCATGCGCGATGATATAGGCCGCCGTGAATTTGCACGCATTGCCGGAGCAACCGCGAAATTTCGTCTCGACCTGCCGAAAGAAATTGGTGTCGAGAAAGATCTGCTTGTCCGGCGGACAATAGAACGGTCCCATCGCGGACTGGGCCATGCCGCAGCGTCCGCCATTGGTCGCATTCTTGAACAGCACGATGCGTGGGCCGGAGTACGCCTGACCGCTCTCCTTGAAAATTTCGCTCCAGCGATCATCGATCTCGCCGAGCACGCCTGAAATCATGTTGCCCATGTCATCGGACGGCGCGCCCTTCTTCGGCGCTTCCGCCGTGCGGCGATCGGTCTGATAGGTCGGGTCTTGCTGCTGGCCGCCGGTGAGGATTTCCGCACCACTGATCAGGATGCGCGGATCGATACCGAACGCCCAGCCGACAAGGCCGAGCACGACCATCGCGCCGATGCCGAGACCGCCGCCACCACCGGGAATGCCGAAGCCGCCGCCACCTCCGCCGCCGCCTTCATCGTCGCGGCGGTCGTCGATATTATCGCTGCGCCGGAAATCATCATAACGCATAGCGGTGGTCCCCTTCAGCCGACGATTTTCGACGGGCTTGCGCGAAAACGCGCATCACCAAAAATCGTTTCCATTTCCTTAAGCCATAACGCGCCCACGCTGGCTTTGCCAGCGCGATACTTTGCTTTGATTCACCGTGATGTCTTCCAATTAAGTCGATTTTTACTTTGGCCGGTCATGGTGAGGTCAGTCGGTTGTTTAGTCCCGCGTCGCCGGCTGCGTCGCCTGAGTCAGAGTAGTTGAGTCATGGGTATGTCGCGTCGCGGGGCGTCTGTAATGGCGCCCCGCACCCACTTTGAAGCCGAGTCCACCTCGCAGATCGTCATTGGCGATTGCGTTGCTGAGATGTCGAAATTGCCCGCTGCGTCGGTCGATCTGGTGTTCGCAGATCCGCCGTACAATCTGCAGCTCAAGGGCGAGCTGAAACGTCCCGATGAATCGCATGTCGATGCGGTCAACAACGATTGGGACAAGTTCTCATCGTTCGCGGCCTATGACGACTTCACGCGCGCCTGGCTCTTGGCCTGCCGCCGCATCATGAAGCCATCCGCGACGTTGTGGGTGATCGGTTCATACCACAACATCTTCCGCGTCGGATCGATTATGCAGGATCTCGGATTCTGGGTGCTCAACGATATCGTCTGGCGCAAATCCAATCCGATGCCGAATTTTCGCGGCCGCCGTTTCACCAATGCGCACGAGACTATGATCTGGGCGGCGCGCGATGAAAAAGCCAAGGGCTATACCTTCAACTACGAAGCGCTGAAGGCGTCGAACGAAGACGTGCAGGCGCGCTCCGACTGGTTGATTCCGCTTTGTACCGGCGAAGAGCGCCTGAAGGGCGACGACGGCAAAAAAGTACATCCGACGCAGAAACCGGAAGGCCTGTTGGCACGCGTGATCTTGTCGTCGTCGAAGCCCGGCGATATGATCGTCGACCCGTTCAACGGCACCGGCACCACCGGCGCAGTCGCCAAGCGCCTCGGCCGCTCTTATATCGGTTTCGAGCGTGACAAGACCTATGCGGCGGCGGCCGAAGCCCGAATCGCGCAGATTTTGCCGCTGCCGGGTGCCACGCTGGCACCCTTCATGACGGCGCGCGAAGCACCGCGCGTTGCGTTTTCCGAGTTGATCGAACGCGGCATGATTTCGCCGGGCGCAATCCTGGTGGATGCGCGCAAAAAGCATAACGCGCTGGTCCGTGCCGATGGCGCGATCATGCTCGGCGACAAGGTTGGCTCGATCCACCGCATCGGCGCGCATGCCCAAGGCTCCGGTGCCTGCAATGGCTGGACCTACTGGCACGTCGAAACGCCGAAAGGCCTGCGGCTGATCGACGAATTCCGCGCCGAAATCCGCAGCGGAATGGCGTTCGGCTGAGCCCACCGCCGAATCATTGAGCGATAACGTGCGGTGGCTCGATATTAGCCATTCGCGCGCACAGGCTTGGTGGCCTGCCCTGTGAGCAGCGCACGACTAAGTTCCATTTTTCGCCCCGATTGACGCATACAAAAGCTAGATTGCATCGCGCATCCTGTGGTGCTCCACGTCCGAGACAGTCCCATGCGGTCCCTCCAATCCGAATCCCTTCTTGTTGTCCCGCTGTTTCCAGTTTTCCTTGTCGGCGCTTTTCCCTTTCTGCTGATGAGTTTTCTCGGCTTTGCAGGCATTGGCATCCTCGGCATTTTGATGATGTCTGCTGCACTGACCGTCGCGCTCGATGCCGATACCGAGTTCAACGATCAAAATTCTACCGCTCGCACCAACGGTCGTGGAGTCGGCATCATGCAATCGTCGACCCGCGACACGATGGTGCGTTTTGCGACATTCGTCGGCCTCGCTGGCGCGGCACTGGTCGCTGTTGCCACCGCTGGCCTTGCGTTTGGCGGTTGATAGAGATCGCTACGCCCTTCATCGGTCCTCGCCGACCAAAATTCGATCATCGACACGGCCGTAACAACGGCTGTGTTTTTTGCGTATGGTGCAAAAGATTTCTTTGCATCATTGCTTCAAAGGGAGAGACTTCATGCTGAAATTCTATTTCAACGGTTCGCCGAATCCGACCAAAGTGGCCCTGTTTCTTGAAGAAGCGGGCCTTGCCTATGAGGCCATGCCGGTCGACACCCGCACCGGCGATCAGTTCAAGCCAGATTATCTGGCAATCAACCCCAACGCCAAGGTGCCCGCGATCAGCGACGATGGCGTGATCGTGTTCGATTCGAACGCGATTTTGCTTTATCTGGCCGAAAAGACCGGCAAATTCCTGCCCACCAACCGCGCCGAAACATTGTCCTGGCTAATGTTCGTCGCATCGGGCGTCGGCCCGTATTCCGGACAGGCCGTCCACTTCAAGCACTTTTCGCCTGAGAAGGTGCCCTACGCGAACAATCGTTATCAGTTCGAGGCAGATCGGCACTTCGGCATCCTGAACGACCGCCTCGGCAAACAGACTTACATGGTCGGCGACGCCTACAGCATCATCGACATGGAAGTGTGGGGCTGGGCGCGGATGCTGCCGTTCATCTTGGGCGACGGAGCCTTTGCGAAATTCCCCAACGTCAAGCGCCTGCACGACGAAGTCAATGCGCGGCCGGCGGCCGTCAAGGCGATGGCGCTGAAGGACAAGTTCAAGTGGAAGGCCGAGATGGACGACGAGGCCCGCGCCAACATGTTCAAGCATCTGGCGATCAAGGCAGCGTAACACGCACGACGGCGAAACCCGCTCAGCATTCTTGAGCGGGTTTTCCGACCGGGCATGACAAACCCGGCCGAAGTGCTGTATGGGCAAGGCGCTTCGAGCAAGGCGCTTCTTAAACGCAGCAAGGACACGCATTATGACCGTTCTCATTGCCGGCGGTGGTATCGGCGGGTTGACGCTCGCGCTCAGCCTTCACCAGATCGGCGTCAATTGCCGAATTTTTGAGAGCGTGCCGGCGCTGAAGCCGCTCGGCGTCGGCATCAATGTGCTGCCGCATGCAGTGCGCGAATTGATTGACCTCGGACTTCTGGACAAGCTCGACGCCATTGGCGTGCGGACAAAAGAGCTGAGCTTTTATTCCAAGCACGGCAAACCGATCTGGAGCGAACCGCGCGGCCTGGAGGCTGGCTATCACTGGCCGCAATTCTCGATCCATCGCGGCATGTTGCAGCAGATTCTCTACGATGCTGTGCTGGATCGGCTCGGCGACGACGCGGTTTTGACCAGCCATCACGTCAAGGATTGGCGCGAGAGCGATGCCGGCATCACTGCCGATTTCATCGACAAAGCGACCGGAGAATCTGTCGGCTCCTATGACGGCGCACTCTTGATTGCCGCGGACGGCATACACTCCGCCATTCGCGAAAAACTCTATCCGCAGGAGGGTGCTCCCTTGTGGAATGGCCGCATCCTGTGGCGCGGCATCACGCTGGCCGATAAATTCCTGACCGGTCGCACCATGATTATGGCCGGACACGAGATTCTAAAATTCGTTTGCTATCCGATTTCGAAAGAAGCAGACGAGAACGGCAAGTATCAGATCAACTGGGTCGCCGAACGCCATCTGCCACCGTCCTATAAATGGCGGCGCGAGGATTATAACCGCGCCGGCAATCGCGACGAGTTTCTTCCGCATTTCGAAAAATGGGATTTCGACTGGCTCGATGTCGCAGGGCTGATTCGCGATTGCCCGCACGTCTATGAATATCCCTTGGTCGATCGCGATCCCGTCGATCAATGGAGCTTTGGGCGCGTCACACTGACCGGCGACGCTGCGCATCCGATGTATCCGATCGGCTCCAACGGCGCGTCGCAGGCAATTCTCGATGCCCGCACGCTGACACGCGAGATTTTGGCGCATGGCGAAGTGCCGGATGCGCTCAAGGCCTATGAGGCCGAGCGCCGCCCCGCGACAACCGAACTGGTCAACCTCAACCGCCGCAATGGCCCCGAGCAGGTCATGCAGATCGTCGAGGAGCGCGCGCCGGACGGATTCGAGATCGTCACCGACGTGCTGTCGCATCAGGAACTGGAAGACATCGCAGCGAACTACAAACGTGTCGCCGGTTTTCAGGTCGAAGGCCTCAACGCCAAGCCGCCAATTATACCGCGCCTGCAAAATCGTGAATTCGTGCCGCAAATGTCTAGCGCTGGTTGACAGTTCAGGCTGATTCGCAAGCGAAAATCCGCCGGGGAAAAGCCCGCTCCGGCGGTTGCCCTTCCTCGCGTGTCTCGCCATTGTCCCTCGTCTAGCGCCTCCGGCCTGCATGAGACCACCAGTCGTGGTAGTCTCTCGGCCAGAGATTCGCGCAGCCTCTTGGGTCCAAACCTCACTGGTCATTGTCGATGAAACTCACGCGCCTTCGCCTGCATGGATTCAAGTCGTTCGTGGAACCGACCGACTTTCACATCGAGCCTGGATTGACCGGCGTCGTCGGCCCCAATGGCTGCGGCAAATCCAATCTGGTCGAGGCATTGCGCTGGGCGATGGGCGAAACCTCGCATAAGTCATTGCGCGCGACCGATATGGACGCCGTGATCTTTGCAGGTTCGGGCAATCGGCCGTCGCGCAACCACGCCGAAGTCATGATGACGATCGACAATGCCGATCGCTCCGCTCCGGCCGCCATGAACGAGCATGAGATTCTCGAAATCTCGCGCCGCATCGAGCGCGAATCCGGCTCCGTCTATCGCATCAACGGTCGCGATGTCCGCGCCCGCGACGTGCAGATTTTGTTCGCCGACGCCGCCACCGGCGCGCGCTCGCCGGCATTGGTCCACCAGGGCAAGATCGGCGAAATCATTCAGGCAAAACCTGAAGCACGTCGCCGCGTGCTGGAAGATGCTGCCGGCGTCGCCGGGCTTCACGCCCGCCGCCACGAGGCTGAATTACGCCTGCGCGCGGCAGAAACCAATCTCACCCGCGTCGAAGATGTGATCGGCCAATTGGCCGGTCAGGTCGACGGCCTGAAGAAGCAGGCACGGCAGGCGATCCGTTATCGCGAGGTCGCGTCGAAAGTACGCAAGGCCGAGGCGACGTTATTTCATCTGCGCTGGTTGCAGGCGCATACGGATGTCGCGGACGCCGCGCGCGTCCACGAACTCAATGTGCGCGATTTGGCCGAGCGCACCCGCGAGCAAGCCGAGTCAGCACGCATTCAGGCGATCCGCGCCTCCGAACTGCCGGCCTTGCGCGAGGCCGAAGCCGCCGCCGCTGCCGGTTTGCAGCGCCTGACCAATGCACGCGATATGCTTGACCGCGAGGAAGTGCGTGCCAAAGAGCGCGTCACGGAACTCGACCGTCGCCTCACGCAATTCATGGCCGACATCACGCGCGAGCAGCGTCAGACAGCCGATGCCGATGTCGCTTTGCAGCGGCTCGATGCCGAAGACGTCGAACTCAAGGATGAAATCCGGTCGCGTGTCGAGCGCCGCAGCGGTGTCGATGAGCGCGTCGCCAGTGCCGAAGAGATTCTCTCCGACGCTGAATTCACCTTCGCCGAATTGACGACGGCGTTGGCTGATCTGACCGCCAAGCGCAACCAGTTGCAGAACGGCGT
>JAYUEY010000143.1:0-8787 GCA_043739005.1 Tardiphaga sp. | reverse complement strand
AGAACACCTGATCGTGGAACAGCTCCATTTTCGTGTGTTCGAGAAATTCTTCCGGATTGGCGCTTTCCGACAGCACCTCGACCGTATGCCGTAGCCACGCGAACGCATTGGATTCGCGCTGCAGCATTTCGGTTGGCGAGCCGACGCCGTCCTTGTAGAAGGCATGCGCCGCGATGCCGTATTCGGCGATCCGGTCCATCTCCTCGGTGCGAATCTGCAATTCGACGCGCTGATTGCCGGGGCCGATCACCGTGGTGTGGATCGAGCGGTAGTCATTCTGCTTCGGCGTTGAGATGTAATCCTTGAAGCGCCCCGGTACGACCGGCCATGTCGTATGCACGACGCCGAGCGCGCGATAGCAGGATTCAACGTCGGCCAACACGACACGGAAGCCGAAAATGTCGGATAATTGCTCGAATCCGACCGACTTCCGCTCCATCTTGGTCCAGATCGAAAACGGCCGCTTGCGCCGGCCCGACACTTCGGCGACGAGCCCGTATTTGGCGAGGTTGGCGGAAAGTTGCGTCTCGATCTCGCCGATCAGGTTGCGGTTACGATCGGCCAGCGCATCGAGCCGCTGCATAACGACGGCGAGCGCTTCCGGGTCGAGGACGCGGAAGGACAACTCTTCCAGTTCCTCGCGCATGTCCTGCATGCCCATGCGGCCGGCCAACGGCGCGTAGATGTCGAGCGTTTCCTCGGCGATGCGCTTGCGCGAGGCCGGCGGCATGAACTCCATCGTTCGCATGTTGTGCAGGCGATCGGCGAGCTTGATGAGCAGCACGCGGACGTCGTTGGCGATGGCTAGCAGCAGCTTGCGCAGATTCTCGGCCTGCTTGGCTTCACGCGACACCAGTTCGAGTCGCTTCAGCTTGGTCAGGCCCTCGACCAGCGCGCCGATTTCGGCTCCGAAGATGTTGTCGATCTCGGTCCGTGTGGCCTCGGTGTCCTCGATCGTGTCGTGCAGAAGCGCCGCGACGATGGTGGCGTCGTCGAGCTTGAGGTCGGTTAGGATCGCCGCAACTTCGAGCGGATGCGAGAAGTATGGATCGCCGGAGGCGCGCTTTTGCCCGCCATGCGCCATCATCGCATAGACATAGGCTCGGTTGAGGAGGTCTTCGTCGGTGTTGGGATTATAAGCACGGACGCGATCGACCAGATCATATTGCCGCATCATGCGAACGCGCGAGGCACGGGCCGGCTTTACCAGCGCAGGCGCGGCATCGGCCGCCGCCACGACGACATCGGAGGCAGCCTGCATCTGATGGGATGTGCGCCGCCGTTTCGCCATGATTGATCTGCCTCGCTCGCTGTGCCGTCGTCGCCATTAGCTTCGCATATTTGCAGCCCGCGCCAACACAAGATCACGACAAGATCGTCATCACCTTCGCGTTGGAAGCCCTTGAGGAGCAATCAGATCATTAAAGTCCTAACGGATGGAGAGCGATTGACTGTCTTCAGGGTGTCCAGCGACGCAACTTCACGGCGTGCTTGGGACGTAAATGTGTTTGGGAGGTAGATATGACAAAGCCCGGACCAATGGTCCGGGCTTGATGTCTTGCTGATTGGAATGGCCGAAGCGCTTACTCGTCTTCTTCGGGCACGTCTTCCGGCGGAGCCAAGCCTTCGAGGCCCTTCAACAGCTCTTCTTCGGTCATACGCTCAACGGCGACTTCGGTGTCGTCGGCATCAACGCTTGCACCGGCAGACCCAATCAAGGGCACGGTGTCGGGCTCTGGCTCATCCACTTCGACGAACTTCTGCAGCGAATGCACCAGTTCTTCGCGCAAATCTTCCGGCGAAATCGTTTCGTCCGCTATCTCGCGCAGCGAGACAACAGGATTTTTGTCATTGTCACGATCAATCGTGAGCTGGGAACCCGACGAAATCATGCGGGCGCGATGGGCGGCCAGCAAAACGAGGTCGAACCGGTTATCTACTTTGTCGATGCAATCTTCGACGGTGACACGCGCCATGGCTGTCGCTCCGTGACAGTGAAATCAAATGGGATGATTGAGCCTTACCTATAGAGACGACCGGATATGCGCAAGAACCAATTTGGACGGGCGAGTGTCGGGCATGAGCGCGCATCGCCGGTATCCGGTCCCTGTGCGGCAATTTGCAGCGCGTACAAGCACGCGCAAATTCATTAGACATCTGTCAAAGTAATATCTTCGTCATCGCAACGAAGCGAACACCAATTCGCTTTATTACGACCACAGACGACAGTGGTCTTACTCTAACGATGCTTTTTGAACCTTTGGCGACGAGGCTGCGCTTTTAAGCCGCCGCGCCTGCCGCTCGAAACAGGCCGCAGATTGCCGGTCACTTTGTTAAATATTAAGCGCGGCTCGCTGCGCCAACACAAAAACAATCTGCCAACACAACAACAACCTATTGAGATGAGAACAACTTGATGTCACCAGCATCCAACAAGATAGCGCTTTTCATTGATGGCGCGAATCTGTACGCGACAGCAAAAACGCTCGGTTTCGATATCGACTACAAGCGGTTGCTCAAAGAATTTCAGAGCCGCGGTACATTGGTGCGCGCGTTTTATTACACCGCGATCATCGAGGATCAGGAATATTCATCGATTCGGCCATTGATCGATTGGCTGGATTACAATGGCTACACCGTCGTCACCAAGGCGACGAAAGAGTTCATCGATGCTAGTGGTCGCCGTAAAGTGAAGGGCAACATGGACATCGAACTGGCCGTCGATGCGATGGAATTGGCCGAGCATGTCGATCAGATCGTGCTATTTTCCGGCGATGGGGATTTCCGCTCGCTGGTCGAAGCTGTGCAGCGTCGTGGCGTTCGCGTCACCGTCGTGTCGACAATTTCGAGCCAGCCGCCGATGATCGCCGATGAGTTGCGCCGGCAGGCCGACGTGTTCACCGACCTGATCGAACTGCAGTCGAAGCTCGGCCGCGATCCGTCGGAGCGCCCTGCTCCGCGTGAACCGCGGACCGCAACGCCTCAATTCCTGCAGCGTCCCGTGTCGGCAGGCTCGATCGCGCCGCGCGGAAACGATGACGCTTTCAACGACTAAAACGACACTGAGAAAACGGCCGGCGCGCGGTGATACCACCGGCACCGGCCGTTTTGTCGTTTCAGTGGATGTCGATTCGGAGGGTGTCGATTCAAGGGGGAGCGAACCCGGTCGCGAATGTCCGCTGTGCCCGAGGCTCGTCGAGTTTCGCCAAAGCGTTCGCGCGGCACACCCGGACTGGTTCAACGCACCCGTGCCGACATTCGGCGGCCACGACGCGCAATTGCTCATCGTCGGGCTCGCGCCGGGCATGCAAGGCGCGAACCGGACCGGACGGCCGTTCACCGGCGACTATGCCGGCGACCTTCTTTACGCAACACTCAAGACCTTCGGCTTTGCGCAGGGCAATTATCAGGCGCGGCCCGATGACGGCTTCACGCTGAAAAATTGCCGGATCGTCAATGCGGTGCGATGCCTGCCGCCGCAGAACAAACCGCTACCGGTTGAGATCAATACCTGCCGACAGTTTTTGATCGCTGCGATGACGCAGATGCCGAACCTGCGCGCGATCGTGGCACTGGGCCGCGTCGCCCATGATTCGACGCTGAAAGCATTAGGCCTTCGTGCCAAAGACGCGCCGTTCGGGCATGGCGCAGTCCATCAGGCTGGCACGATACGGCTCTACGACAGCTATCATTGCTCGCGCTACAACACGAACACGCGCGTGCTGACACCCGCGATGTTCGAGGCGGTTTTCGCGAAGGTGCGCGAAGATTTGGAACAGTCGTAATCGGTTACGCTCGCGGATTTGCCGTCAGCCACGCCAACACATCACCCGCGTTTCGGTCCGGTGGAAACACTGGATAGAACATATGGGTGATAACGGCGTCATCGACGATCAGCGCCATGCGCTTGAGCAACGTTTCACCGCCCGCCTCCATCATCGGCAAGTTTAATGCGTTCGCCAGTTCGAGATTGTGATCGGACAACACGGGAAACGGCAGATGCAGCCGGCCGGCCATTTCGGTCTGATAGTCGTTGCTCTGCGTCGACAGGCCGAAGACGTGCTGCGCGCCCGCCGCTTTTAACTCGGCGAACAGATCGCGAAATGCACAGGTCTGCGGAGTGCAGCCACGCGCGCCGGGGATCATATCCCAGCCATCGACCAATGCGATCTTGCCGGGCTCGCCAGTGCGTGGATAGGCGAACACCACCGTCCGCCCGGCCAGTTCGGACAAGACCACCGACGTGTCATTGGTCGCGCGCAGCGACACCGGCGGGATCGCCATGCCCAGGAGATGATCCGCACCGCCATCATCGACCGGCGCGGGGATCGTGCTCCAATCCACGTCCAACAGGTTCTTCTGGTTCATGTCGCCTCGCTTGTTGTCGGAAACCAGACCTAACCCCGCGCGCGCAGGATGCGGCCCTTCTCGCGCGACCAGTCGCGCTTCTTTTCGGTGTCGCGCTTGTCATGCAACTGCTTGCCCTTGGCCAGAGCCAGTTGCAGCTTCACTCGTCCGCGCTCGTTGAAATAGAGTTTCAGCGGCACCAGCGTCATGCCCTGTCGCTCGACGGCACCCATCAGCTTGTTGATCTGCTTGCGATGCAGCAGCAATTTCCGCGGCCGCTTTGGCTCGTGGTTGAACTGATTGGCCTGCAGATATTCTGGAATGTTGCAGTTGATCAGCCAGATCTCGCCGTTCTTCGGATCCGCATAAGATTCGGCGATGGTCGATTTGCCGTTACGGATCGATTTTACCTCGGTGCCGGTCAGGGCAATGCCGGCCTCGAACGTATCCTCGATGGCATAGTTAAACCGCGCCTTGCGGTTCTCCGCAGCCACCTTGATCGGACGTTCGTTCTTGTCAGCCATAACCTAAATCATCACCCAAATCATCTTGGCCTCAAACACCTGCATCGCGAATGCGCGCGTCATATCAAGCTACAGGGTGACCTACCGGTCAGACTCGCTTGCTCAGCAGATCACGGATTTCGGTCAACAAGACAACCTCCGAACTCGGAGCGATCGGCGCCGGGGAGACTTCGTCCTTGCGCTTGAGCCTGTTCATGAAACGGATAATCATAAACAGCACGAAGGCGATAATGACGAAATTGAACGTCAGCGTCAGAAAATTGCCCCAGGCCAGGACAGCGCCCTGCTTCTTGGCGTCGACGAGGTTGGTCGCCGTCACGGCTTTCGACATGCCGGTGAAGTAGTTCGAAAAGTCGAGGCCGCCCGTGACCGCACCGATGATCGGCATGATGATGTCGGCAACCATCGAGGTCACGATCGCGCCGAATGCCGCGCCGATGATGACACCCACCGCCAGATCGACGACATTGCCCTTCATCGCGAATTCACGAAATTCTTTCAGCATTTCAAAAACCTTTATCTCAAAAACACTGGTTAGTTGAGCAGTCCCGCATGCACCATGGCATCGCGGATCACCTTGCCGGTCGACGGTGTTACGCTCACTAGCGGCAGGCGGACCTCTTCGGTCAGGCGGCCAAGCAGACCGAGGCCATGCTTGGCCCCGGCCAGACCAGGCTCCTTGAAGATCGCGTCATGCAGCGGCGTCAGCCGGTCTTGAATTTTCAGAGCCTCAGCGTAGTCGCCCTTCAGCACGGCGGTCATCAGGTCGGCGCAGGCCTTCGGCGCGACATTGGCGACAACGGAAATGCAGCCATGTCCGCCTGCGGCCATATAGGCCAGCGCGGTCATGTCCTCGCCCGACATCTGAATGAAGTCCGGCCCCATCGCGTGACGCTGCTGCGAGACGCGCGCAAGATTCGCGGTGGCATCCTTGACGCCTGCGATATTCTTCAACTCGAACAGGCGAGTCATGGTCTCGACGGACATATCGACGACCGAGCGTGGCGGGATGTTGTAGATCATGATCGGAATGCCGATCGCATCATTCACGGCCTTGAAGTGCAGATACATGCCCTCTTGCGTCGGCTTGTTGTAATAGGGCGTCACGACGAGCACGGCGTCGGCACCAGCTTTTTCGGCATGAACCGCAAGGCTGACCGCTTCCTTAGTCGAATTCGAGCCCGCACCGGCGATCACCGGCACCCGGCCATTGGCCTCCTCGATGCACCATTCGACGATCTGCATATGCTCGTCATGGCTCAGCGTCGGACTTTCACCCGTCGTGCCGACCGGAACCAGCCCGTGGGTGCCTTCGGCGATCTGCCAATTCACAAGAGCCCGAAACGCCGTCTCATCGAGGGCGCCATTTTTGAACGGCGTGACCAAGGCGGTATACGACCCCCGAAAATCCGTCTTGGCTGCCATGATCTGTCTCCGCACGCGCTTGGTCTTGAGCTTCGGCCTGTCATAACGCCTCTGGCTCTGCGGCGAAAGGCCCGGCTCGGAGGCTGTGTCCGCCATTCAGCCGTCATTTCGCCGTGGTGCTGCGGCAATCAAGCAAAGTAAGTCGGCCCGGTCTTGGTAATTTGTCCACCATTTTAAGCAAAATTGATTCGGACAGCGACGGACTTCAAACGGATCGCCCAAAAGGATCGCCGTGACGCCAGCTTTCTTCACCAATCGCTTGAGATGCACCGTTTCGGCGGTGGCGCTCGTGTCCGTGGCAGCATCCGCGTTGTCGATCGAGGCGTTCGCGCAGGTGCCAACCCCGAAGCCGCGCCCGATTTCGCGCAACGTCGTGCCGCAGACGATGGCCTCCGTGCCTGCAGACGGCCCCGGACCGCGGCAACTTACACCGGCACCGCCTGGAAAATCCGGTCAATCCGCGATCCAGCCGGCGACCCGGCAGCATGCCGCGCCAACCCCGCGCCGTACCGTCGTGCCAGCCGCCGTTGCAACCACCGGCTCGACCTCGCAAGGCGACAGGGATGCCTTGGCGAATGTGATCGAATTGATCCGCAATCGTAAATCGAGTGACGCAGGAACGGCGGTCGGCGATATCTCCGATCCGGTAGCGCGAAAACTCGCCGAGTGGATTTTCCTGCGCAGCGACAACAACGGCGCATCCGTCGAGCGTTATCGCAGCTTCATCGCGACCAATCCGAGTTGGCCGTCGCAGATCTTTCTACGCCGCAGGGCCGAAGCGGCGTTGTGGGACGACAAGCGCGACGACAGCACCGTCATCGGTTATTTTCAGGACGAGAAGCCGCTCTCCGCAAAAGGCAAGCTCTCGCTCGCCAAGGTGCTGCTCGCGCGTGGCGACCGGTCGGGTGCCGAGCAGTTGGTGCGTGATGCATGGCGCAACGACTCGATGTCTGGCGATATCGAAAGCGCGGCGCTTGATACGTTCGGCGCGTTGCTGAGCGGCAGCGACCACAAAGCCCGGATGGATCTGTTTCTCTACGGCAAGGAGACCGACATCGGCATGCGTGCGGCCAAGCGCCTCGGCGCGGCGCAGATGGCGCTCGCCAAGGCGCGGATTGCCGTCGGTAATAAAGCCGGCAATGCCAGCGCGTTGCTCAACGATGTGCCGAGCGAACTGCACAGCGATCCCGGCTATATTTTTGCGCGTGCCCAGCAACTGCGACGCGAGGAGAAATTCACGGCTGCTGCCCAGTTGATGGCGAGCGTGGCCCGCGATCATTCCCGCCTCTATGATTACAACGAGTGGTGGATCGAGCGGCGGCTGCTGGCGCGCAAGCTGCTCGACACCAACGAACCGCGCACCGCCTATATCGTTGCGCGCGATGCAGCGTTGCCAGCCAAGGATATCTACAAGACAGAGCAGGAATTCACTGCTGGCTGGATCGCTTTGCGCTTTCTGAAAGACCCCAACACCGCCGCGCAGCACTTTGCCCGCATCGGCGTCGGCAGCGTCAATCCGACAGCCCTTGCGCGCGCCGGCTATTGGCAGGGCCGCGCTGCGGAAGCTGCCGGACGCTCGTCGGACGCACGACAGGCTTATGCCTCGGCGGCGGAGCAATCGACCAGCTATTATGGGCAACTGGCGCGCGCCAAACTTGGCATGCCGCAGATCGATCTCAACGGCGCGCCGTCCGGCCGCGCACGCGGCGTCGAACGCCTCGAAATCGTTCGCGCTGCGCAATTGCTCTATGCAATGGATGAAGGCGAGATGGTGCTGCCGATCATGGCCGATATGGGCGAGAACGGCGATCCCGATGCGCTGGTCGGCCTCGCCGAACTGGCATCGCGCGCCAGTGACGCACGCGGCATGTTGATGGTCGGCAAGGCGGCCCTCAATCGCGGGCTGCCGTTCGATTTCTACGCCTATCCAGTCAATGGCATTCCGCCGTTCAAGACGATCGGCCCTGAGGTCGAGCGCTCCATCGTGTTCGCGATCGCACGACAGGAAAGCGCTTTCAATCCGCGCGTCGTCTCACCTGCAAATGCCTATGGCCTGATGCAGGTCACGCCGGATGCCGGCCGCTATGTCACCAAAAAATATGGCGCGAGCTTCGATCTCGCCCGCTTGAAAAACGACTCGGTCTATAATGCGACTCTTGGTGCTGCCGAGTTGGGCGGTCTGATCGAGGATTATCGCGGCTCCTACATCATGACCTTCGCGGGCTACAATGCCGGTCGCGGCAGCGTGCGCAAATGGGTCGAGCGTTATGGCGATCCGCGCGACCCCGGCGTCGATGCGGTCGATTGGGTCGAATCGATCCCCTTCGCGGAGACGCGCAATTATGTGCAGCGGATCATGGAGAACCTGCAGGTTTATCGGGCGCGTTTCGGTGGCGGCACCAAGCTGCAGATCGATGCCGATTTGCGTCGTGGGGCGGTGGCGAGTGCAGAAGAGTAGCTAAGCCTGACCGCACGGACTTGACGTCAAAGC
>JAYUEY010000142.1:0-3210 GCA_043739005.1 Tardiphaga sp. | reverse complement strand
TCTCAATCGGGTGCAATCTCGACAGCACTCGTCGAATGGGCGTCAAACCGAAGCATCGGTTTTTCCGTAATCGTTTCGATGGGCGAAAATCTCGACGTCGATCTCAGCGATCTTTTGGATTACATCGCCCAAGACAACCAAACGCGCGCAATCCTGATGTATGTCGAGTCGATCAGCGACGCGCGAAAATTCATGTCCGCGGCGCGTGCTGCCGCGCGCGTCAAACCGATCGTTGTCATCAAATCCGGCCGCCATACGCAAGGGGCGCGCGCGGCCGCGACCCATACCGGTGCGCTGGCTGGCGCGGATGAAGTGTATGAGGCCGCCTTTCGCCGCGCGGGTCTCCTGCGCGTGCTCGACATGGAAGAACTGTTTTCCGCCGCCGAGACGCTGGGACATCTGCAATCGTCGCATGGCCATCGCCTCGCCATCCTGACGAATGGCGGCGGCCTCGGCGTGCTTGCCGTCGACAGATTAATCGACCTTGGAGGAGAGCTTGCGGGTTTATCCGAGGACGTGCGCAAGAGCCTCGGCAAGTTTCTGCCCGAGCGCTGGTCGAACGCCAACCCGATCGACATTCTGGGCGACGCCGACGGCGAACGCTATGCGCAAGCCTGCAAGCAGATTCTCGGCGATACGGCAAACAACGCGTTGCTGGTAATGAACGCGCCGAACACGCTGGCCTCTCCGATTGAATCCGCGATGTCCGTAGCCGCAGCGGTCAAAAAATTCCGCGACGAAACGCAATCGCGCAAACCGGTCTTTGCCGCCTGGGTCGGCGACAGCGGGACTGCGACCGGCGTCTTCAGCGCGGCAAATATCCCGCATTTTGCCAACGAGGCCGATGCCGTTCGCGGTTTCATGCATATCGTTCGCTACCGCGAAGGCATCGATGTCGCGATGCAGACACCGCCAAGCCTGCCGGAGAATTTTGCGCCGGATGTCGCGGCCGCCCGCGCCGTCGTTCAAGGCGCACTGAAACAGAAGCGCACCTGGCTCAACCAGATAGAAATCACCGAGCTATTTGCTGCTTATTCCATTCCGATTGCGTCGGCGGTACTTGCGCGCGACCCCGATCAGGCGGCGCGCGCGGCGATGCCGCTTCTGGCGGAAGGCAATACGGTCATCGTCAAGATCAGTTCGCCGGATATTTTGAACAAATCCGATGTCGGCGGCGTACGCCTGAACCTGACCAGCGAGCGCGCGGTGCACGACGCAACGTCCGAAATCATTCAGCGTGCGCGGGCGATGAAACCCCGCGCCGTCATCGAAGGCGTGACCGTTCATCCGATGATCCTGCGTCCCAAGGCGCGCGAACTGATCGCGGGTCTCGCCGACGACCCGACATTTGGCCCAATTGTGGTTTTTGGACGCGGCGGCACGGCGGTCGAAGTCATCAACGACAAGGCGCTTGCACTTCCGCCGCTCGATCTCAATCTGGCGAAGGATTTGATCGGACGCACACGCGTGTCGCGCATTCTCAAGAGCTACCGCGATGTGCCGGCGGCGGACGAGAATGCGGTTGCGTTGCTGCTCGTCAAGATCGCCCAGATGGCGGCCGATTTGCCAGAAATTCGCGAACTCGATATCAATCCGCTGCTTGCCGACAAGGACGGCGTGATCGCAGTCGATGCGCGGGTTTCCATCGCACCCCTCAGCGACAAGGTTCGCGGCTCCGGCCACTATCGTTTTGCGATCCGGCCTTACCCGAAGGAATGGGAACGACACGCAACGCTGAAGGATGGCAGAGGCATTTTCGTCCGGCCCGTTCGTCCTGAGGATGAATATCTGTATCCGGAATTCTTCACGCAGGTAAGCAAGGAGGATGTTCGCCTGCGGTTCTTCTCCGCCATGAAGGAGCTCACCCATCCGTTCATCGCGCGATTGACCCAACTCGACTACGCGCGCGCCATGGCATTCATCGCCATCGAAGAGACGACGGGCAAGATGCTGGGTGTCGTGCGATTGCATACCGATGCCGATTTTGAAAGCGCTGAATACGCCGTGCTGGTGCGCTCGGATCTCAAAGGCCTCGGACTCGGCTGGATGCTGATGCAAATGATTATCGAATACGGCCGCGCCGAAGGCGTGCGCGCCATTCGCGGCCAGGTGATGAGCCAGAACAAGACCATGCTGGATATTTGCGCGCGGCTCGGCTTCACGATCAGCCCCGATCCGCAGAACCCCGATCTGTCGCTCGTCGTGCTGCCGATTGCCAAGCAGCCTAAATGAGCTTACGCGTCGGTCAGGAGAAGAATTTCATGTCCAGACTTGTCATTTCCATGGTGATCGCTGCGATCATCATCATCGGTGTGTATTTCATCGCGCCCGACGCGATCCTGCAACGCTGAGATTTACGGAACCAGCACGGCGCGCCCAACCAGCTTGCCCTTCTGCAAGTCTACCAAAGCCTCGTTGGCTTTTGCCAATGGAAGCGTGGTGACAGGAATCGGTGCGATTTTCTTTGCGATCACCAGATCGATCAGTTCCTGCGTTTCCTTGACGTTGCCGACATAGCTGCCCTGGATGGTGATGGCTTTCATCGGGATCAGCGGCAGCGCCCATGTCGCGCCGCCGCCGAACAGGCCGACCATGACGAGCTTGCCACCCTTGCTAAGGCAGTCGAACCCGAGCTGCGAGGTCTGCGCGTTGCCGACGAGATCGATCGCGCCGTAAATCGGACCGTTAGCTTTCGTCATGATTTGCTGAAGCGCATCGGGTGCAGCACCATCGACTGCGGCCAGCGCGCCCGCCTTGATCGCGGCCTCGCGCTTTTCCTTGTCGATATCGACGGCGATGGCGCCCTTGCCTCCCATCGCCTTCAACAGCGACAACGCCATGAGGCCAAGGCCGCCTGCGCCGAAGATCACAATCGGATGCTTCAGATGCGCCTCAAGCTTCTTGATCGCGCTATAAGTCGTGACACCCGAGCAGGCGTAAGGCGCGGCTGTCACCGGATCGAGCCCCTTCAAATCGACCAGATGACGTGGATTTGGAACCACGATGTAATCCGAATAGCCGCCGTCGCAATAGACGCCGAGCGACGCCGGCTTGAGGCACATGTTCTCTTCGTCGGCGAGGCATAGATCGCATTTACCGCATCCGATCCACGGATAGACAAGCCGGACATCGCCGACCGCAACGCCCTTTGCGTCCGGTCCAAATGCCACCACTTCGCCGACGGTCTCATGGCCCATGGTCAGCGGAAGC
>JAYUEY010000141.1:0-14267 GCA_043739005.1 Tardiphaga sp. | reverse complement strand
GATCATGCCAGGCCCGCATGGCGCGCCACGCCGCGTCACGTCATCATCGGTTGCAGGTGACGTATTTGTCACCGAGCGTGGCACGCTGGCCCTGCGCGGTCCGATGATGACACCTGAGGCTTATGTTCCGCTGCTACCAGTCGGACAGTCAGTGCTGGATTATGTCGACACGGGCTATGCCGCGCGGATCGACCGCAACGGTGCGATCATCATCACCGCGCCGCCGGCCGGCATCGTATCGGTCGGCGGTTATCGGTTTCTGTCGAACGATCTCAATGAATGGGCCAGACGACTCGGCCAAGGCGCATTGCTGACCGCGTTGCCCGATCGCCTGAACGGCCATCGCCTCGCTGGTCGTGCGCAGAGCAACGCGCGTGCGCGCGAAGCGTTGACTGAACTTGGCCTCAACCCGCTGATGGTCGATGCGTTCCGGGATCGCAGCGCCAGTTAACCATTCCCCACCTGTCCGAAGTTTCATCTTTTATTCGGAACATTCAAATCCGCACTTCATTAGTGAGCCATCGATCACGCATTGAGGATCGTATGGAGGACACCATGAAAAAGATTGCTTTGATTGCCGCTTCGCTTGCCGTTCTTGCCACGCCTGCTTTTGCGCAGACCGCAACGACGACTACCACCACGGGAATGGCTCCGGCCGATGCGAAGTACGCAACAGTTGCCAAGGACGAAATGTTTACGTCGAAGCTCAAGGGCCTCAACGTCAAGAACAGCCAGAACGAGACCATCGGCGAAATCACCGATATCGCTTTCAAAGGTAAGGAAGTGAATGCTTTGATTCTGTCGGTCGGTGGCTTCCTCGGCATGGGTGAGCGCTACGTTGCCGTTTCGCCTGACACCGTGAAGATCAGCTACGATACGAAGGCCGAAAAGTGGCTGGCGATGATGAATACCAACAAGGAATCGCTGAAGAAGGCACCGGAATTCAAATATCCCACTAAGTAACTTCGTCGTTCCCTCATAAAGAACCGCCGGCAATGTTGCCGGCGGTTTTTTCGTGAAATGCTCTACGCTGCCTTCTTGCGCTCCGCTAAATTTGCGAGTTCGCGCATGATGATCGTCGTGCCTTCCAGACGATCCTCCGGCGTGTCCCAATCCTGCAAGAACACGACCTTCATGTCCGGACGGACTTTCGCCGCCTGTCCGTAATGCTTGATGAACGCGACCAGCCGATCCGGTTGCGCAAATGAATTGTCGCGGAAGGTGATCACTGCGCCCTTCGGACCGGCATCGATCTTCTCGACATTGGCGCGGCGGCAATAGGCCTTGATCGACGCGATCTTGAACAGATAGCGCACCTCGTCCGGCAGCACGCCGAAACGGTCGCGCAGTTCGGCCGCGAAATTGTCGATCTCGTCATCGGTGTCCAGATCCGCCAAACGTCGATACAGCGACAGCCGCACCGCGAGGTCGTTTACGAAATCCTCCGGGATCATCACCGGCATGCCGACAGTGATCTGCGGCGACCAGCGATCAGCGATCGGCTCGGAGACGCCGGCCTTGAGCGCGAGGATCGCCTCTTCCAGCATCGACTGATACAGCTCGAAACCGACTTCCTTGATGTGGCCGGATTGTTCCTCGCCAAGCAAATTGCCCGCGCCGCGAATATCAAGATCGTGCGATGCCAGCTGGAAGCCCGCGCCGAGCGTTTCGAGCGATTGCAACACCTTCAGGCGGCGCTCAGCCTGCGCAGTGATCTTTTGCTGCGACGGCAGTGTGAACAGCGCATAAGCGCGCAGCTTCGAGCGTCCGACCCGGCCGCGCAACTGATACAGTTGCGCGAGGCCGAACATGTCGGCGCGATGAACAATCAAAGTATTCGCGGCCGGAATGTCCAATCCCGATTCCACGATTGTGGTCGAGAGCAGGATGTCGAACTTGCCGTCGTAGAACGCGGACATGATGTCTTCGATCACCGTCGGCGGCATCTGGCCATGCGCGACTGCGACCTTCATTTCCGGCACGTGCTTATCGAGGAAATCCTTTACCTCGGCGAGATCGTCGATGCGCGGCACGACATAAAACGCCTGCCCGCCGCGATAGCGTTCACGCAGCAGCGCCTCACGGATCATCAGCGGATCGTGCGGAGCCACGAAGGTGCGGACCGCGAGACGATCGACCGGCGGCGATGCGATGATCGACAGATCGCGCACGCCCGTTAAGGCCAGTTGCAGCGTGCGCGGAATCGGCGTCGCCGACAGCGTCAGCACATGGACTTCGGCGCGCAACGCCTTCAGGCGCTCTTTATGCGAGACGCCGAAATGCTGCTCTTCATCGACAACGATCAGACCGAGATCGCGAAACTTGATTGCCTTGCCGAGCAGCGCATGGGTGCCGACGACGATATCGATCGCGCCCTCCGTGAGGCCCTTTTTGGTCGCGGCCATGTCCTTCGGCGTCACCAGACGCGACAGTTGCGCGATATTGACGGGGAAGCCTTTGAAGCGTTCGGTGAAGGTGCGCGTATGCTGCCGCGCCAGCAGTGTCGTCGGCACGACGATCGCGACCTGCTTGCCCTCCATCGCCACCGCAAAGGTCGCGCGCAAGGCCACCTCA
The DNA here is from genome assembly GCA_043739005.1 of Tardiphaga sp. Taxonomy (GTDB): domain Bacteria; phylum Pseudomonadota; class Alphaproteobacteria; order Rhizobiales; family Xanthobacteraceae; genus Tardiphaga. The sequence goes on along the minus strand of JAYUEY010000141.1, from coordinate 11,693 downwards.
GTTTTGCCGAAGCCGACGTCGCCGCAGATCAGGCGATCCATCGGCTTGCCGCTGTCGAGATCGGCCAATGAGGCGTTGATCGCGCCCAATTGATCTTCCGTTTCATCATACGGAAAGCGCGCGCAGAATTCATCATAGAGGCCGGGCGGCACAGCCAATCGCGGCACTTCGCGCAGATGGCGTTCGGCCGCGATCTTGATCAGTTCGCCTGCGATTTCGCGAATGCGGTTTTTGAGTTTTGCCTTACGGTTTTGCCAGCCCGAGCCGCCCAGCTTGTCGAGTTCGACATTGGTGGTGTCGGAGCCATAGCGTGACAGCAATTCGATATTTTCGACGGGCAGAAACAGCTTGGTCTCGTTGGCGTAGCGCAGTTCGACGCAGTCATGCGGCGCGCCTCCCACTTCAAGCGTTTTCAGTCCGATGAAGCGGCCGATGCCGTGCTCGACATGGACGACGATATCGCCGACCGCCATGCTGGTGACTTCGGAGATAAAGTTATCCAGCTTGCGGCTGGATTTGCGCGTCCGCACCAGACGGTCGCCGAGAATGTCCTGCTCGGTAATGACCGCGACAGCATCGGTCTCGAAACCGGATTCAAGGCCGACGACGGCAAGCATCGTCTCGTTGCGTGGCGTCGCCTGCACCGTGCGCCATGAATTGACGGACGTCAGATGGATCAGCTTGTGATCCTTCAGCATGCTCGCCATGCGATCGCGCGAGCCTTCGCTCCACAATGCGACGACGACTTTCTTGCGCAGGCTGTGCAGCGCGCCGATATGCGCCACGACTTTCTCGAACACGTTGATCGCTGTGTCCGCGCGTTCCGGCGTGAAGTTGCGCCCGGCCCGTGCACCGGCATCGATCACGCCGGTGGATTCCTCAGGCACTGCAAAGGGCGTCAGCCGCGCCAATGCGATATCACCGAGCGTCGCTTCCCATTCGTCCTGCGTCAGATATAGCCGGTCCGGCGGCAGCGGCTTGTAGATCGCGCCGCCGCCGGGAATGCCGAGCGCTTCCTTGCGCGCATCGTAATAATCACCGATCTGCTTGAAGCGCTCGCGGGCGGCGTCTTCGCTCTGCGCTTCGATCGCGACCGGCGCATCGCCGAGATAATCGAACAGCGTATCCATCCGCTCGGAAAACAGCGGCAACCAATGCTCCATGCCGGGATGGCGGCGGCCTTCGCTCACGGCCTCATAGAGCAGGTCGTCGCGCTCGGGCGCGCCGAATTCGGCGACATAGCCCATGCGAAACCGCTGGATCGTCTCGGTGACGAGCTGGAATTCCGAAATCGGCACAAGATCAAGACCGCGCATTGCCAGCAGCGTGCGTTGGGTCTCCGCATCGAACGTCCGAATCGATTCTAGCGTGTCGCCGAAAAAATCGAACCGCACCGGCTGGTCGAGGCCCGCCGGAAACAAATCGAGGATGCCGCCGCGCACGGCATATTCGCCGGGCTCGCGCACGGTCGAGGAGCGGTTGTAACCATTGTGTTCGAGCCACGCGATGATGCTGGCCATCGGAACGATATGGCTGGGTGCGACCGACAAAGCCTGCGCCGCGACCATCTCGCGCGCGGGCACACGCTGCACGATGGCATTCACCGTTGTCAGCACGATCAGCGGCTTTTCGCTGCCTTTGAGGCGCGAGAGTTTGGCAAGCGTGGCCAGGCGTTGCGCGAGGATGCCGCCATGCGGCGAAACGCGGTCATATGGCTGGCAATCCCAGGCCGGGAATTGCATCACGCCGAGATCAGGCGCGAAGAAGTCCAGCGAGCGCGCCAGCGCCGCCATGCGCGGTCCGTCGCGGCAGACCACGGCAAGGCTGATGGCCGGCGGCTTCGGCTTCGCGGCGACGGCGCGCGCGAGGTCCGAAATCACGAGCCCTTCGGCGCCCTCGGCAACATTGGCGAAGGTCAACGCACGGCCGGGCGCCAACTGCTCGGCCGGAGATCGCATCGGCGATTTCATAAAGACTGGCCTGAATCCTGGAAAGACGCGCCGCGAAACGGCTCGAACGCCTTGATGCGCTCGAACAGCACGCCGGCATGGGCCGGGTCGATGTCTGCCGCACCTGAAAAGGCGTTGTAGAGATCGGGATCGGGCAATTCGATCAGCTCTTCCAGAGCGGTCAGCTCGGCGTCGGACAGATCCGCGATTTCAGCATCCGCGAAGCGGCCGAGAATCAGGTCCATCTCGCGCGTGCCGCGATGCCAGCAGCGGAACAGCAGCCGCTTGCGTCGATCGTCGAGCCCGTGGCTCGACCGTGTCGTTCCGGTCATTCGTTTCAACCTAAAATTGGCAACACAAAAAGCCCGGACATGCCGGGCGGGCTTGATATAGCGGTCGCAAGAGCAGATGTCAGTCCCTTGCGAAGGCAAAGTTGCCTTCCGTCGTCCGATAAATCAAACAGCCGTCATTGCCGGGCTTGACCCGGCAATCCATCATCTTGTGACAAAGATGGATGGCCGGGTCCGCGAGCGCAAAGGGCGCTCTTGCTTGGCCATGACACAGAGTTTGCCGAAATGCGTCCGCCTATCCTGAATCCGCTGTTCACGCTTGTCACCGATCTTGCCGGCGTCGGCCCGAAACAGAGCAAACTGCTGCAGTTCCTGCTCGGCAGCGATGACACGCCGCGCATTGTCGATCTGTTGCTGCATCTGCCCGCCAGCGTGATCGACCGCCGCGATCGGCCAAAGGTGCGTGACGCAACGCCTGGTCAGATGGTGACGCTGGAAGTCACCGTCGATCGGCATCGCCCGGCTCCCGGTGGGCGTTCCCGGGCGCCGCATCTGGTCTATGCCAGTGACGAGACCGGCGACGTGGTCCTCACTTTTTTCCGCGCCAAGCCCGATTATGTCGAAAAGCTGCTGCCCATCGGCGCGAAGCGTTTCGTGTCCGGCACCGGACAGATGTTCGACGGCACGCTGCAGATGATCCACCCCGATCGCGTCGTCGATGAAGCGGCCTTTGCGCAACTCTCCGGCATCGACCCGGTCTATCCGCTGACCGAAGGCCTCGCGATCGGCTCATTGCGCCGCGCGATCGGCCTTGCATTGCAACGTCTGCCGGCGATGCCGGAATGGATCGATCCGATCATCCTGAGGCGCTGTTCGTTTCCACCGCTCGCCGAAGCGCTGCGGCGCGTCCACATCCCGCAGGAGATCACGGACATTTTGCCGGAGGGGCCATTTTGGTCGCGGCTGGCGTTCGATGAATTGCTGGCCGGGCAGTTGGCGCTGGCGCTGGTGCGCGCGCAATTGCGCCGCCCGGCCGGCGCGCGCAATGCCGGCGATGGCGCGTTGCGACATCGCATCATCGATGCGCTGCCCTATGCGCTGACTAAATCGCAGCAGGAGGCCGCCGCCGCCATTGCGGCTGACCTGACGCAGCCGTTGCGGATGCTGCGGCTCCTGCAAGGCGATGTCGGCTCCGGCAAGACCGTCGTGGCACTGCTTGCGGCGGCGGCCGTCACCGAAGCCGGCAAGCAGACGGCTTTGATGGCACCGACGGAAATTCTTGCGCGACAGCACATCAAGACTATCACGCCGCTCGCGGAGCGTGCGGGACTTCGCGTGGCGATCTTGACGGGCCGCGAAAAAGGCGCGGAACGCCGCGACATTTTGCTGCGACTGGAAACCGGCGAAATCGATTGTCTCGTCGGTACCCATGCGCTGATTCAGGACGATGTGGTTTTCAAGGACCTCGCGCTCGCGGTTGTCGATGAGCAACATCGTTTTGGCGTCCGCGAGCGGCTGGCCCTCACCAACAAGGGCAATGCCGTCGATGTTCTGGTGCTGTCGGCGACGCCGATCCCGCGCACATTGGTGCTGACCTATTTCGGCGACATGGACGTCTCGGAATTGCGCGAAAAACCTGCCGGCCGCCAGCCGATCGACACCCGCGCGATGCCCGACAATCGCCTGCCGGAAGTGATCGACGGCGTCGGCCGCGCGCTCGAATCCGGCAAGCTGGTCTACTGGATTTGTCCGCTCGTCGAGGAATCCGAAAACGTCGATCTCACCGATGCGACGCAGCGTTTTGAATCATTGCGCGAACGCTTCGGCGAGCGCGTCGGTCTCGTCCACGGCAAGATGCGCGGCACCGACAAAGACCGCGTGATGGCGCAATTTTCCGCCGGAGACATCAGCGTGCTGGTCGCGACCACGGTGGTCGAAGTCGGCGTCGATGTACCGGCCGCCTCAATCATGGTGATCGAGAACGCCGAGCGTTTTGGGTTGGCGCAATTGCACCAGTTGCGCGGCCGGATCGGGCGCGGTTCGGAGTCCTCGAACTGCATTCTCTTGTTTAAGCAACCGCTCAACGAGATGTCTGAAAAACGACTGAAGGTGATCCGCGAAACCACAGACGGATTCAAGATCGCCGAAGAGGATTTGAAACTGCGCGGCGAAGGCGATGTCCTCGGCACCCGCCAGAGCGGCATGCCCGGCTTTCGCATCGCGCGACCGGAGGTCCACGCGCAACTCGTGACTCAAGCGCGCGACGAGGCGTTGCGCATCCTGAAAGACAATCCAAAACTCAAAGGCGAGCAAGGCGAAGCGCTGCGCGCATTGCTCTATCTCTATGAGCGCGACGAAGCGCTACCGCTGATCGGCGCGGGATAAGTCGTCAATTCACACGCTCGGGCGCGAGCGGTGCCGTGCGCGCGGCCATTTCCACCTCGGCCAGAGCCGCGATCTTCTTTTGCGGATCAGAGCCCGGCTGCACCACGCCGCACGACATGATGAGCGTGGCGGCATCTTCCGCGCTCATGTCGATCTCCAGAATTTTGCTCTTTGGCAGATAGAAGAAAAATCCCGTCGTCGGGTTCGGGGCGCATGGCAGGAACACTGAAATATACTCCTCCTGCCCCGGCAGGCTCGCCGCAACCTCGACGCTCGGCGCCTGCGAGATCAGCACGATCGACCACATGCCGGGCGATGGAAACTCGACCAGACCCACCTTGCGGAAGCTCGATCCCGATCCTGAAAACAGCGTCTCGAACACCTGCTTCAGCCCGCGATAGATCGCGCGCACCACCGGCATGCGGCCGAGCAGCTTTTCGCCGAGATCGACCAGCGTGCGGCCGATCAAATTCGCGGTCAGGAAACCGAGCAGCGTCAGCGCGATGACGGCGACGACCAAGCCCGAGCCTGGCAGGCCGAATGGCAAATAGGTTTCGGGGCGGTAGTCGATCGGCACGAACGGACGCACCAGCCCGTCGACCCAGGTCACGAACCACCAGGTCAGATAGAAGGTGATCGCGATCGGCCCGGCAACGATCAGCCCGGTCAGAAAATAGGTCCGCAAACGGCCCATCAGGCCGCGCGGCGGCTCCGGCGTCACAGGACCGGGCGGCATTATGGGCGGCAGGCTATCGCGGGTCGTCATCACATGAATATCCAGGCGGCGGTAGCGGCCAGTCTAGCAGACTTCCGCCCGTAAAGGCCAAGGATCGCGCCGTCGCACCCTACTCGACCGTGACCGATTTCGCGAGATTGCGTGGCTGATCTACGTCCGTGCCCATGATGACAGCCGTATGATAGGCCAGCAATTGCACCGGAATGGCATAGATCATCGGCGTGAACATCGACGCCATGTCCGGCAGTACAATCGTCACAACGGATTCAATCGTCGCCTCGGCCGCGCCCTTGGCGTCGGTCATCAAAATGATCCGCCCGCCCCGCGCGGCGACCTCCTGCATGTTCGATACGGTCTTCTCGAACACCTTGTCATAGGGCGCGATGACGACGACCGGCATGTTTTCATCGATCAGAGCGATCGGGCCGTGCTTGAGTTCACCCGCCGCATAGCCTTCGGCATGGATGTAGGAGATTTCCTTCAGCTTCAGCGCGCCTTCCATCGCCAACGGATAACTCGTTCCGCGACCGAGATAGAGCACGTCTTTTCGTTTGGCGATGTCGCGCGCCAGATGTTCGATCTGCGGCTCAGTGCCGAGCGCCTCGGCCATCAGGCGCGGAATTTCAACGAGGCCGTGGGTGAGCTTGGCTTCGTCGGCGTCGGACAATTCGCCGCGCGCCTTGCCGGCGGCGATCGCCAGCGCGGCCAGTACCATCAACTGACAGGTGAAAGCCTTGGTCGAGGCGACGCCGATTTCCGGCCCGGCCAAAGTCGGCATCACGATGTCGCTTTCGCGCGCAATCGTCGAGGTCGCGACGTTGACGACCGACAATGTGTGCAGACCTTGCGACTTCGCATAACGCAATGCGGCTAGCGTGTCGGCCGTCTCGCCGGATTGCGAAATGAAGATCGCGAGATCACCCTTGCGCAACGGCGCTTCACGGTAGCGAAACTCGGAGGCGACATCGATCTCGACCGGCAGCCGCGCCATCCGCTCGAACCAGTATTTGGCGACAAACCCGGCATAGCTCGCAGTGCCGCAGGCGGTGATCGCGACGCGCTGGATATCCTTGAAGTCGAACGGCAGCTTCACGGGCAGCGAAATGCATTCGTTCGCCATATCGACATAGCGCGCCAGCGTGTGGCCGACGACTTCCGGCTGTTCGTGAATTTCCTTCGCCATGAAATGGCGGTAGTTCGCCTTGTCGACGATGAAGGACGACGCGCCCGATTTGACGATGTCGCGGCTCACCACGGCATTGTTCTCATCGTGGATGACGCCGACATCGCGCGTCAGCACCACCCAGTCGCCGTCTTCCAGATAGCTGATCGTGTCGGTGAAAGGTGCAAGCGCGATCGCATCCGAGCCGAGATACATTTCGCCGTCGCCATAGCCGATCGCCAGCGGCGATCCTTTTCGCGCGCCAATCAAAAGATTGGGCTGATCCTTGAAGATGAAGCCGAGCGCAAATGCGCCGCGCAATTGCGGCAGTGTCTGCCGGACGGCCTCAGCGGGCGTCGCCCCTTTTTGCAGATAGCCATTGACGAGATGCGCAACGACTTCAGTGTCGGTTTCGCTGACGAATACCGCGCCTTCGGATTCGAGATGCTGACGCAGCTCGCGAAAATTTTCGATGATGCCGTTATGTACGACAGCCACCGCGCCCGCCGCATGCGGATGCGCATTGGCTTCGGTCGGCTTGCCGTGCGTCGCCCAGCGGGTGTGGCCGATGCCGACATCGCCGGCTAGCGGATGCGCTTTCAGGCGCGTTTCGAGATTGCGCAATTTGCCTTCGGCGCGGCGGCGATCGATCTGGCCTTCGTGCAGCGTCGCGATCCCTGCTGAATCATAACCGCGATATTCAAGTCGCTTTAGCGAGTCGACCAATTGCTCCGCAACAGGACCGCGCCCCAATATTCCGATGATGCCGCACATGCGGTGAGATGTCCCCGAGAAGCCGTTCAAATGCGCGGCGAAGGCCTGTCTTTAGCGAGTATCGCAGCCATCGCGTTACTCAATAATTATTGCCGATTGCGACAGGGTGAATTGCGAAACAATTAACCTTTCGGCTTGTCCAAGTCCTTTGCAGCTTTCGCCGCTGCCTTCTCGGACTCTTTGGCCGCACGAAAATGCGAGGCCCAACCGGCCTTGTCGGCCTGCCGCCCGCGCGCCACTGCCAATGCATTGTCTGGCACGTCGTCGGTGATGACGGACCCTGACCCGACATAGGCCCCTGCCCCGATCGTCACCGGTGCGACCAATGACGAATTCGAACCGACAAAGGCACCCGCGCCGATCGTGGTCCTGAATTTGTCGAAGCCGTCATAATTGCAGGTGATCGTGCCCGCACCGATATTGGCCTTTGCGCCGATATGCGCATCGCCGATGTAAGTGAGGTGATTAACCTTCGCGCCGGCATCGAGCGTCGCGGCTTTGATCTCGACAAAATTGCCGACGCGCGATCCTTCGCCCATCACCGTGCCCGGCCGCAGCCGCGCATAAGGACCGACCGAAGCCATCGCGCCGATTGTCGCATGCACGACATGCGAGAAAGCATGGATGACGGCACCGTCGCCGATCGACACACCTAAGCCGATCACCACGAAAGGCTCGATTGTGACGTCCTTGCCGAAGCGCGTATCGGCGGCAAGATAGACCGTCTCCGGCGACACCATCGTCACGCCAGCGCTGAGTGCTGCCGCACGCAGCCGCGATTGCATCACCTGCTCGGCCTGCGCCAGTTGCGCCTTGGTGTTGATGCCGCGCACTTCGTCTTCGTCGGTTTCGATCACGCTGGCGCGCAGGCCCATTTGGCGCACGATTTCGACAGCATCGGTCAGGTAGAATTCGCTTTTGCTGTTGGCATTGCCGATCGCCTCGATCGCATTCAATGCGGTCTTGCCGTCGAACGCCATCACGCCGGCATTGCACAGCGTGATCTTGCGTTCGGCCTCGCTGGCATCGGATTGCTCGCGGATCGCGACCAGTTGGTCATCCTCCACGACCAGCCGACCATAGCCGGTCGGATCATCGGCGCGGAAGCCGAGCACGACCAGCGCCGCACCCTGTTTCAGCGGTTCACGCAGCCGCGCAAAGGTTGCGGCAGAAATCAACGGCGTGTCGCCGAACGCGACCAGCAGATCGTCCGCGCCTTTGTCGATTGCCGCGCGGGCGGCAAGCACCGCATGCGCCGTGCCCAACCGCTCATGCTGCACAAACGTCGCGACATCCGGCCGGGCGCGGCGGGCTTCAGTCGCAACGTCTTCACGGTCCGGCCCGACGACGACAGCCAACGCATTTCCGTCGCCGGAGGGAGCTGCCGTCAGCACATGCGCCAGCAGCGATTGCCCGGCGACCTCGTGCAGCACCTTCGGCACTGATGAGCGCATGCGCGTGCCCTCGCCCGCTGCGAGGACGATCGTCAGGCTGGTTCTGCCGGTCATGGCCAATCCGTCTTGCGTCAAGAGATGCGCGTGCCGTTCTCATAAAGCGTTTTGCGCATCACGGAAACCCGCGCGCCAAGCGCTTAGGACCGCACGCCGTTGCTGATATCGTCGGCAATGTGATTCGCCGATGGCCATAGGGGGGCCGGATCAGTCCAATGAGCAGGAAACGCGACCGCGCGGCGAATGCTGCCAATAGGACCGACAAGGGGGCCGACATGGCTGACCGCGCTCACGGCACGCTGCTGGCCGAGGAGAATCCGCTGGATCGCCGCGCTTATATGCGGCTTGGCGGCTGGGGCGTCGCTGCGACCGCTGCCGTGATCCTCGCAATGCTTGCCAATCAATCCTCGCTGAAGATTCGCCGTGACGAAGTCGCGGTCGCCGACCTCGCGCTACAGGCACGTCAAGTCCAGATGTTGAGCCAGCAAACGACAAGCGAGTCGAAACGGCTCACCTCGGCCGTTGAGACGCTCAACAGCGACCGCGACCGGCTCTATTCGCGTGTCAGCACGCTCGAACAGGGGCTGGATTCCGTGACGGGCTCGATCGGACGACAGGCGGCTGCGGCCTCGCGTCCGATGCAACCGATTGCAGAAACACCAAAGCTGGCGGCATCCGTCGCCACCGCGCCGCCGGCGGACATGCCGAAAATTAGCCCGGCCATGCCGCTGATGGCCTCGAAATCGTGGATGGCCCCGCCTGAGCCGTCCGCCAGCAAGCTCGACACGTCTCCGCCCGAGATCGTTGCGAGCGCACCGCCGCTGGTATCCGTTGAAAACTCGGTTGAGAAACCGGCTGAGAAACCCGTGACGACGGCTGAGTTCGGGATCGATCTCGGCATCGCGCCATCGGTCGACGGCCTGCGTGCGATGTGGCGACAGATCAGCACGGCGCATCCGCCGCTGGCCTCGTTGCAGCCGCTGATCGTCATCCGGGAAAAACCCGGTGCCGGGATGCAATTGCGTCTTGTCGCAGGCCCGCTGCGCGACGCGGGTTCGGCCCAACAGATTTGCGCGGCGCTGCCGGCCGGGCGTCTGTGTGAGCCGGCGGCCTATGATGGCCAGAAACTGGCGATGACGACCGACGGCATTGTCGCATCCACTGCGCCGGTCGTCGCCCCAAAGCCTGTCGTCAAGCGCAGGTCAAAGCCCAAACCGCCGGCAGCGCCGGCCGCCGCACAACCGCCGTCTGCTCCGGACGGGGCGCGGACGTCGTTGCTGGGGCGCTAAAGCTGCCCTGAAACTCTGCGTCCCGGCTTGTCCGCCCCGGCGATAGACCCCATAATCGCGTTATGAAAAAGCAACCCTTCCGGCTGACGCCGTTTCAAGTTCAGTGGCTCTTGGTCGTCGGCTTTAGCACCGTCGGTTACGCGATCTATCTGCGATACATGACCATCGAATTCTCGACCTTCGCGCTGGCCTGCGATGGCGGCCTGCCGACGATGATGTGCAAGACCCGCCTGCTCACGACGGCGCTCTTTAAGAATTCGGTGTTCGGGATCGCGGCCCTGGTGATCGCCGCGCTGCATGTGATCCGGCCGTCGATCGTCACGCTAACGGCCGGCGTGATCTGCGCCGGCTTCGGCATCGTACTCTATAATATCGGCCTATCCGGGGTCGCTATTGGACTGTTGGTTCTTGGCTTTGCAAGGCCCGCGCCCGCCACAGCGTAAGCCCGAACAGTGCGAAGATCGCGCAGGTCCACAGCGACTGCCAATTGTCCGGTCCTTCGTTGAAACCCGTATAGATCGCCGACAACACCAGAATGCCGGCAAACACGGCTTCGGCGACCGGTCGCTTGCCGTCTTTCGGCCGGTTGAGAAGCGCCAGCACGGCAAACGGTAGCACGGCCATCGTCAACGAGGCGAAGGGAAAATCGCGGTAGCGCGGATCGAACACAATTCCCAAAGCCGATTCGATCGCAAGCATCGTCGCCACCAGAAGAGTTAGCCCAAGCAAAATCGGCAAAATCTGGCGGGTGCGGCTCTCACGCGGTCCGAACAGATCGAGGAACACCGGCAGCGGCCGACCGACCATCAGCGTACTGGCACAGAGCGGCGGCGCGAGAACGCCGGCCGCGAGCAGAAGCCCCCACCGCATCCATCCACCGATTCCGTAGCTTTCATACAGCATGCGATCCGCCGCAATGCCGAGCAGCGCACCGCCTGCCGTCGCCATGACAAACACGGCAAGCCAAGTGTTCAGCCGCGGCGGCCATGGGCGGCGACGGACCGTCAAGATGGCAGCGCCGAAGGTGACGACGCTCAGCACGAGCCCAGCGGCCATCCAGATCTTCCAACGCGGATAGTCGGTGATCGGAACGCCGGCAGGATATTTCAACGCGCGCTGGCCGGCATCGAACAGGCCCCAATAACCGCCGACGGTGCCTTCAAGCGCCCGTTTCCAGGGCTGGTCGTAGGCCTCGATCAGATTGACGCGAAAATTTTCTTTCTTGGCGAGGTCCAGAATGTCCGACACCACGCGCGCCTGGTTCGCTCGCGAGGGCAACGCGCCGTCGCGCATGCGCCCGGCGCTCGGCCAGCCGGTTTCGCCGATCAGGATTTCCTTGGCCGGGAACGCCACCGCGACCCGCTTGCGGATCGAGTCAACATGCTGCGCGGCGAATTTGGCGCGAATCGGGAAGTCTTCCCAATAGGGCAGAATGTGAATCGTGACGAAATCGACGGCGTCATACAACTCACGATTTTTGAGCCAGAATTCCCAGACATCGGCATAGGTGACCGGGACTTTGACCTGCGACTTGACCGCGCGGATGTTGCCGACCAGATCGACGGCGGTCATTTCACCACGCAACAGCACTTCATTGCCCACGATGACGCCGCTGATGACGGTCGGATATTGCTTCGTCAGCGCGACAACGGTGGCA
>JAYUEY010000140.1:0-5693 GCA_043739005.1 Tardiphaga sp. | reverse complement strand
CGCACCTCCCTTGCCGAAGACGGCATCGGCGTCCGGGCCAAGGGTGCATCGGGCACCCGGCGTTCCGCACGCCCTCTCAATTTCGAGGGCGGGACGTGAAATGCTCACACCTCGGGCGCTTCGCGCCGCGAGAACGCACAAACGTGGCTGTTTGAAAATTTGGCTCGACTCAGTTCGTCGAAGGCCGCAACACGGGCGCGGCTTCGACAGCAGGCATCGCGGCGACAGGCGCAGGTGTCGGCTTGACCGGCTCGATCGCCGCGCTCTCGACGCGGGGCGTCTCCACTTTGGACGTCACGTCAGCACGGGTCGCATCGGGACGGGTGGCATCGGCCTGACGGCTGACGCCGGGGGCCGGCGGAGCCAGTGAGCGGGGAGCGCGCGGTCGCGAATTGGCGCGCGCCATCAGCATCTGCGCCGCACCCTGGTGATTGAAGTCGCAATAAGCAAAGCCCATGCCCGACACAGCACCACGGAAGCTGACATCGGTGGTCTTGTTGAGGTTGAAACACGGCTCGAAAGGAATGCCCTTCAGCGACGCACAGATCGCCTGCCCGCGCACCTGCAACGTATTCCCCGGCAGGCGCACATAGCGCGTCGGACCCGCCCCGGAAAACTGCACCGAGCCTGCGGCGCCGCCATCGTCGAGAATGCGGCCTGCGCCGCGCGTGCCGTCAAAGCATGAAAAGGCAAAGACCTTGCCGGAGACGAAGCGACGGGCTTCCTCGGCATTCATCGACCCAGCCAGTGCAGGGACGACACACGATGCGCCCAACAGGGCTCCGAACACGATACGCGCAAGCATACGAGCACTCCAGTCAACCAACAGAGGGTTCGGCCTTTTCGCCTTAACCCGCTGCTTACCATACCAACCGTGGCAACAATGGAGCAGCATGGTTGGTAAAGTCTGAACAACCTCAGGAAATTTTCACGACCAGCCGACCGCGCACCTGGCCGGCGAGCACCTTAGCACCAGCGTCGATGACCTCGTCGAGCGAGATTTCATGAGTGATATCAGCGAGCTTTGCCGGATCGAGATCGCTCGCGAGGCGATCCCATGCCGTCCGGCGCAGATCGATCGGGCACATGACGGAATCGATGCCGAGAAGACACACGCCGCGCAAAATAAAGGGCGCGACCGACGACGGCAGGTCCATGCCGGCGGCCAGACCGCAGGCGGCGATCGCGCCGCGATACTTCGTCATCGACAACAGATTAGCCAATGTGGTGGAGCCGACACTGTCGATGCCGCCGGCCCAGCGCTCCTTGGCGATCGGCTTGGCCGGGCCGGACAGTTCGGCACGGTCGATAATTTCGGATGCGCCGAGCTTTGTCAGGTAATCAGCCTCCGCCGTGCGGCCGGTCGAGGCGATGACGTGATAGCCGAGCTTCGACAGCAACGCGATGGCGACGGAGCCGACACCGCCAGCCGCACCCGTCACGACGATCGGGCCGTCCGTCGGCGTCAGACCGTGCTTTTCGAGCGCCAGCACGCTGAGCATCGCTGTGTAACCGGCAGTGCCGATCGCCATCGCGTCGCGTGCCGAGAGGCCTTGCGGCAGCTTCACGAGCCAGTCGCCCTTGACGCGCGCCTTCGACGCATAGGCACCGAGATGGGTCTCGCCCATGCCCCAGCCGTTGCAGACGACCTTGTCGCCGGGCTTCCAGTCCGGATGGGTGGATGAGGCGACCGTTCCGGCGAAATCGATGCCGGCGATCATCGGAAAACGACGCACGACCGGGGCTTTTCCCGTCACGGCGAGCCCGTCTTTGTAGTTCACGGTGGACCATTCGACATTGACGGTGACGTCGCCGTCCATCAATTCGGCCTCGTCGAACTGCGTCAGCGCGACACTCGTGCCCTTCTCGGCCTTGTCGATTCGGATTGCCTTGAACGTGGCCATGTCGCGCTCCCGTGATTGCGTCTCTGCGAGAGGTGATGGCGGAAAATAACGAGGGCGTAAAGGCGCAGAAGCCAATGGGGAGTAGCGAGGAGATCGATCGAACATAGGGATGCAAGCGGTCGCTCCCTATGCGCTCCTCACCATTCGACTTCGCCTGCTTATGGCTTCAACGCTGCAAGCGTCGCGGAGATTTCCGCCGTCGCGGCCGGCGTGCCCCAGCTCGGCGCATCGGAGCCGTCGCCCCATTTGCGCGGGCGATAAAACGAATGCACGCCGAATTTATAGGTCTTTTTCATCTCGCGCGCCCATGACGGGTGCACCCAATAAGCGTGGTAATGCGTGGACTTCGCGACTTCGGGCAACCACAGCCGACCGTCGAGCGTTTCCTTCGCGATCCGGCGAGCGCGGTCATACATGTCCGGTTCTTTGACGACATCGCGGATGCCATCGCAGGCGAAGGTGAACTGGCACGACAGATGACGATGCGCGTTCTGATAGACGACGCCGCATGGCGTGTTCGGATAATAGCCTGAAAAGACCCGGTTCATGACGACCTGCGCCACGGCGATCTGGCCGCGCACCGCTTCGCCGCGCGCCTCAAAATAGACGGCGTTGGCCAGGCACTTTTCCTGCTTTTCGCGGCCCTTTCCAATGATCAGTCCAAGCCGTTCGGCCGGCGTGACGACCTTCAGATTGTCGGCATTGACCTCACCCTTGCTGGCGACGCTTTCGCCGGTATTGTTGAAGTCGCTTCTCAGGTCTTGCGCTGGCGCAAGAGCGACGGGCAGCTTGATGTCGGGATCACGGCCGACGATCAACGGCTCCTCGCCGGGCTGCCAACGCTCCATCGCCTCGACAGACGCGCCGAGCGACGAGCCAAAGAATAGATTGGCGGTCTGGAAGGAAAACGCATCGCGCGGCGGCACCGGCGCGGTGCCGGCGGCAACGCCTTCCAACGGCGTCATGCTCTCGTTGAGCGGGTCAGCGTCCGAGGGCAGCGGCACATCAAGCGGCTGCAACGGTGGCGCATCGAGGGCTGCCGCCAATTCGGGATCGAGCGGCGTGTCGCTCAAGCGAGCTGCGGTTTTGGCACCCTTGACGGAGGAATTGCTCTGGAAACTGTCAGCGGCTGGCGGCGTATCCTGCGGTTTGACCAGCGCAAGGCGATCACCCTTCAGAGTGCGATCGACAGTCGGAAATTCAGACGCCTGAAAGCGCTGCGACGGCTGCGGCAGCGAATTGCGCGGCAAGCCGCCGGTCATGTCGCGATCCTGCCTGCCCAGACTTGCAAGCCTGATATTGGCAGGCTCCGGTGCGGCGGTGCCGATCGGACGGCCAAAGGAAAACGTAGCAACCTGAATGCTGGAAGCGGCGGAGGCGACGATGCGGTTCTGCCAGCGCTCGGCGACATCAGGCTGGCGCGCGAGCAGCGATCCGATGTCCTGATAGCCGATCTGCCTCGGCATCATCACGAAGATTGCGAGACCCAGACCGAAGGACGCAATCCGTGCGCCCTTCGGTCCGTTACGCAACACAACGCTACTCGATACACTTACGCAACGCATACTCACACCCAATCGAGGCACACAACTATGTGCAGTTCGATTGGTCCAAGTAATAGCGGGGTAAGGTTGCGAGGGAGTTAATAGCCGAAACTCTTTCGCCACATGCAAGCGTTTCCTCGCTGCGGCACAGTCACTTCTGAAAGGCTGGTAAATTTGCCGTTCTTCGAAGTGGTAAAGAATAGGTTGATGATTTGCACGCAAGAATTATTGCGGTGAACGGCGCAAAATCGTCATCGGGAAGCGCATTGCGTCGTCGCTCGATCTCGCCAAAATTAGTATTGCGATGAATGAGCCGGAAAAATTTGCTCACGTCGGCTCAGTCCTTTGAGGCGCGCGAGAAAGGCCGTGCACCTCAGGATGAGGTCTTGCGCGTGGCCGCCACACGAAAATGCCCGGCTCTCACCGGGCATTCCGCTTTAGCATTTCCTTAACCACTTACGCCTGGCTGGTGACGGCCTTGCCGAGCGCGGCTTGCGCTGCCGACAGGCGCGCGATCGGTACGCGATAGGGCGAGCACGACACATAATCCAGCCCGATCTCGTGGCAGAACGCGACCGACGCCGGATCGCCGCCATGCTCACCGCAAATGCCGAGCTTGAGACCCGGGCGCGTCTTGCGGCCGCGCTCCGCGCCGATCTTGACCAGTGCACCGACGCCATCGCGATCCACTGACACGAAGGGATCGATCGCGAAGATGCCCTTGGCAACGTAAGTGCCGAGGAAGCTCGCGGCGTCGTCGCGGCTGATGCCGAACACGGTCTGCGTCAGATCGTTGGTACCGAAGGAGAAGAACTCTGCTGTTTCTGCGATCTCGCCGGCCATCAAGCACGCGCGCGGCAATTCGATCATGGTGCCCACCTGATAGTCGAACTTGGCGCGGGTCTCGCGCGCCACCGCCTGCGCTGTTGCATCGATGCGGGCCTTGATGAGATCAAACTCCATCTTGGTCGCGATCAGCGGCACCATCACCTCAAGGCCGACAGCCTCGCCGGTCCGCTTCTGCGCCTCAACGGCGGCCTCAAAAATGGCGCGCGCCTGCATTTCGGCAATCTCCGGATAGGCGATCGCGAGACGGCAGCCACGGAAGCCGAGCATCGGATTGAACTCGGCCAAGTCGCGCGCACGATCGGCGAGCTTGCGTGGATCGGTGTTCATCGCGCGTGCGACTTCCTCGATCTCGCCTTGCGTGTGCGGTAGGAACTCATGCAACGGCGGATCGAGCAGGCGGATCGTGACGGGCAGCCCCTTCATGATCTCGAACAGTTCAACGAAATCGGCGCGCTGCATCGGCAGCAGCTTCGCCAGCGCCTGACGGCGAGCCTGTTCGTCCTCGGCAAGGATCATTTCGCGCACCGTGCGGATGCGCGTCTCCTCGAAGAACATATGCTCCGTGCGGCACAGGCCGATGCCCTCCGCACCGAACTTAATCGCGGTGCGTGCATCAGCCGGCGTATCGCCGTTGACGCGGACGCCGAGCTTGCGAACTTTATCGGCCCAGCCCATCAGCGTGTTGAATTCGCCGGACAGTTCCGGCTCGATCATCGGCATGCGGCCAGCGAGCACCTGCCCCATCGAGCCATCGATGGTGATGATATCGCCCGTTTTGAACACGCGTGTGCCGATCGTCATCGTGCCGCGCCCGTAATCGACGCGGATCGTGCCGACACCTGACACGCAGGGCTTGCCCATGCCACGCGCGACGACCGCCGCGTGTGAGGTCATGCCGCCACGTGTGGTGAGAATGCCCTCGGCGGCGTGCATGCCGTGAATGTCCTCCGGCGAGGTCTCGATGCGGACCAGAATGACCTTCTTGCCGTCTGCTTGGAGTTTCGCGGCTTCGTCGGACGAGAACACGATCTCGCCAGAGGCTGCACCCGGCGATGCGGGGAGGCCCGTCGCGACGACATCGCGCTTGGCAGAAGGATCGATGGTCGGATGCAGCAACTGGTCGAGCGACGCGGGATCGATCCGCGATACCGCATCATCCCTGCTGATCAAACCTTCATTGGCGAGTTCGACGGCGATGCGCAACGCGGCCTTGGCGGTACGCTTGCCGCCTCGGGTTTGCAGCATCCACAATTTGCCCTGCTCGACCGTGAATTCCATGTCCTGCATGTCGCGGTAATGCTTTTCGAGCAGCATGTAGATGCGCGTCAATTCAGCAAAGGCATCCGGCAATGCGGCTTCCATCGACAGCTTGTCAGAGCCGCTTTCCTTCCGTGCG
>JAYUEY010000139.1:0-18371 GCA_043739005.1 Tardiphaga sp. | reverse complement strand
GGGCCTGCCATCCAGCCGACACCGCCGATCAGCATCACCGCTGACGGAATATGCGACGACGCCGCGAACACGCGCAGATCGTCGCCGCAACGATTGATGATCGACAGCAGACGCCCGGTATTGGTCGAGGCGTCCTTGATATATTGGATGCGTGGATGTTGCGCGAGACGCGCGACGACATCGAGTGTCAGGTCCGAGCGCTGAAATTGCGGATTTGTATAAATCACCACGGGTATTTCGACGGCATCCGCGATCGATTTGAAATAGCTCTCGACTTGCACGTCCTTCAACGGGAAATACGCTTCGAGAATCGCGAGAATACCGGTCGCGCCCAGTTTTTCATAGGATTTTGCCTGCGCCACCGCATCGGCCGTCGAGGTCGAGGCGACGCCGGCCAGTACCGGCACGCGGCCTTTCGCAGCGTCGATCGTGGCTTCGATGACGGTCACGCGCTGGCGGCGATTGAGGTAAGCAAATTCACCAGTCGAGCCGAGCGGCGCGAGCCCATGCACCCCTGCCGTGATGAGATCATCACAGAGTGTGCCTAGCACCTCGGTGCGGATGCGGCCGTCTTCATCGATCGGCGACACCAGATAGGGAAACACGCCATGAAAATCGGTCATCGCGATTATTGCCCCACCGGCCGGAAGTTTTCAATCGCGCGCAGCATCACGCGCGCGCCGGCATCGACGTCTTGAAGCGACGCATGTTCGGCAGGATTGTGGCTGATGCCGCCACGACATCGCACGAAGATCATCGCGACATCGGCAACATCGATCATCGCCATGCCGTCATGCCCAGCCCCGCTCGGCAGCGCAAACACGCGAAACCCTTCGCCCGCGATGGCATCGCTGACCTGCGATGACAGCCACGGCGCGCAGGGTACCGTTCTGTTTTCATGCGTGACATCGGCCTGCAACACGAGGTCACGCCGTTTCGCGATCTCCTCAATTCGACGGACGATATCGGCGACGGCGAGCTTGCGATTGGCGTCGGACGCGCTGCGGACATCGATCGTGAACGACACATGGCCGGGAATGACATTGGTCGCGCCGGGCCGCGCGTCGATGTAACCGACGGTGCCGACCAGCCCGTCATCCCCCTTGCAGAATGTCTCGATGGCCACGATGCATTCGGCAGCACCAACGAGCGCATCGCGGCGCAGCGCCATCGGCACGGTCCCGGCATGGCCGGCGAAGCCTTTGAGCGAGACCGCAAGCCGCGTCGCGCCCGCGATCGCCGTGACAACGCCGACCGGCAGGTCTTCTGCTTCCAGCACAGGCCCCTGCTCGATGTGCAATTCCAGATAGGCCAAAATCTCGCCACGCATCCGCGCCGCCTTGCCGACATGCAGCGCATCGAGGCCGAAGGCCGTCATCGCGTCACGCATTGTGATGCCGTCATGATCCTTCGCATCGAAGATTCGCTCGTTCAGCGTGCCGGCGACGGCGCGGCTGCCGAGCAGCGTGGACGCAAAGCGCACGCCTTCTTCGTCGGCAAAGGCGACGATTTCGATTGCAACCGTCAGCCGCTTGTTGCGCCGATGCAGATCGGCGACGCAGGCAATAGCCGTGACAATGCCGAGCGGCCCGTCCCAGCGGCCGGCATCGCGCACAGTATCGTAATGCGAGCCGAGCATCAGGCAGGGACCGCCAACAGCCGTGCCCTCGTAACGCCCGCAGACGTTGCCGATCGCATCGAGATGCGCAGTCA
This sequence comes from Tardiphaga sp., assembly GCA_043739005.1. Lineage (GTDB taxonomy): Bacteria > Pseudomonadota > Alphaproteobacteria > Rhizobiales > Xanthobacteraceae > Tardiphaga. The sequence goes on along the minus strand of JAYUEY010000139.1, from coordinate 16,658 downwards.
TGCCGGCTTCGCGCATCCACGCCATCAGGATTTCGGCGGCGGCACGATGCTGCGGCGTGAGAAAGATTCGCGTGATCGCATCCGGTCTCTCAGAGATCGCGGCCAACGCATCGATGCGCGCAACAATCTTCTCGCCAAGCGACAGGTTCATCGTCTGATCCATCGCTCAGCCGATCTGCCAGGCATCGGCGGCGAGATGCTTCATATGCGTGTGCCAGTGTTGCGCGATCTGCAACCGTGTCGGCACCCAAACCTTGTCATGCGACGCGATGTAATCAAGAAACCGCATCAGCGCCGCGGCACGACCAGGCCGTCCGACAACGCGGCAATGCAGCCCCACCGACATCATCTTCGGCGAGGTCTCGCCTTCGGCATAGAGTACGTCGAACGAGTCCTTCAGATAATTGTAAAACTGGTCGCCGTCGCCGAAGCCTTGCGCGTTGACGAAGCGCATGTCGTTGGCATCGAGACTGTAGGGAATGACCAAATGCGGTTCGCTATCGGCCTTGATCCAATAGGGCAGATCGTCGGCGTAGGAATCGCACAGATACATCAGCGAGCCTGTCTCCATCAGCAGTCGCAGCGTGTTGATCGAACTGCGCCCCGTGTACCAGCCAAGTGGCCGCGCGCCAGTGACGTTGGTGTGAACGCGGATCGTCTCGGCGATCTCAAAGCGTTCTTCGGGTTCCGACATGTCCTTGTGTTCGACCCATTTCAGGCTGTGGCTGGCAATGTCCCATTGCGCCTCCTGCATCGCCGCGACGATATCCGGATTGCGTTGCAGGGCCGTTGCCACGCCGAATACTGTGGTTAGCATGTTGCGCGCGGTGAACATCCGCCACAGCCGCCAGAACCCCGCACGCGAACCATACTCGAACATGGACTCGATATTGGCGTGGCGCATGCCCGGCCACGGCTGCGCGCCGAGCACATCAGACAAAAACGCCTCCGAGGCACGGTCGCCATGCAGGATATTGTTCTCGCCGCCTTCTTCGAAATTGACGACGAATTGCACAGCGACACGCGCATCACCCGGCCATTTCGGATCGGGCGGATTGCGGCCGTATCCCGCGAGGTCGCGCGGATAGCGTGCGGTCATCTCAGACTTCCTCGAAGCGCACCTTCTGCGCGCCCTTCCAGAGCACGATCTTGCCGAGTTCGGGCAGCTTTTCGAGGCCTGAGGTCAGCGTGATGAAATGGTTGCCCGCAAGTTGGCCCATCTTGCTGGCAAAATGCACGCCGCCATAGCCAAGCAGAATTTCGGTCTCGCTGATGCCGCCAGGATAAAGAATGACCTGTCCCGGCGCCGGATAGCTAGTGTGATTTTCATAACCGACGCCGAAATCGAGATCGCCGAGCGGCATCCACACCGCCTCTCCGCTCCAGCGCACATGAATGGCCTGAGTGTCGAACGGCATTGCTTTTTTGAAGGCGGCGACGGTTTTCGGGGCAAGTTGCTCCTCGAAACGGGCGTCGAACGTAAAGTCTCCAGCGTGGATCAGAAGTTTCGGCATGGCAAAAGGCTTTCGCGAACAAAACGGAACCGGCATGCCACCCTGCCGGATTAGCTGCAGCCGCGCAATTCTCAACGCAGCAAAAGAAAACGGCGACGCCTATGAGGCATCGCCGCAGTTGGGGAGAATTGTTGGATTGAACCGTTACTTTGCGGCAGGTTGCTGTTCGGGGCGGCCACCGCTATCCGGGCCGGTGCCAGCCGACGAGCCTGCCGGCGCAACGCGCGTGTCTGGCGCTGGATTTACGGGCTGATAGGTTTTCGGCTCTTCCGCCTTGCCGGGGCTCTGCGCCATGCCGGACGTGCTGCCGCCGACGGTTTTGTTGCCCGCCTGCGCGGTTTCGAATGTTGTTTTTTGGCTAAAACCAAATCCCAGCAAGCCCATCACGATCGCCGCGAAAACGGCAATGCCGACCAGATCCGGCAAGGCACCATTTCCGACCGGCGATGCACTTGGCTTATTATCACCCGCAAGCGTTTTCGCCGCGATCTCGCGGTTCCGGCCCGACCGCAGATGCATCAGGAACGCACCAGTGATTATGACCAAACCGGCTACGAGTGTGAAAAACATCAACCAACTTACAGGACTGTCACCGCTCATTGTCATCTCCTTTTGATGATTCGGAGGATGAATGCAGAGCGCTTGAGGATGTTCCAAAGGTTGCAATCGTGAATAGTGCGTGGCGATTTTTGCCAAGTCGAGCCGTCATGGCCGGGTTATTGGCCGGCCGTGCGTGGCGTGAACTGGCGTTAGCTCGCTGCCTTCTTCACCCACACTTTGTTGTCGTGAAACGCCGCACCGCCATAAGGTGCCACCGCCTCCGCGCCGGTCAGCGCGTTGATTCCCTTACCACCGCGATGCGACTTGTTTGGGTGCACAGATTCCGCAATCAGCACGCCGCGCCGCAGCCCGTCGAACAGTTTAAGCGTCAGCGTCGTCTCGCCGCGCATATTGCCCAGCACCACCATGTCTCCATCGGCGAGCGACAGCTTTTCGGCGTCGGCTGAATGCATCATCACGCTCGGCGCACCCTCGCGCGCCTGTGACGATGGCGTCTCGTTGAAGCTCGTATTGAGGAAGCTGCGTGAAGGACTTGTGGCCAGCCGAAACGGATGCGCGTCATCGGCACTTTCGATGATCGCCCAATGATCCGGCAGGCCCGGCATGCCGTCCCAGGCGCCCATCAGGCCATTGTTCGGCGTGGGGGTTTTCGCCCAGTCGGCCTTAAAATGGAATTTCCGGTCGGGATGCGCGAAGCCGTCGAGATAATGCGACGCGCGAAAATCCGGCTGGACGTCGCGCCACAGATCAGCTTCCAATTCGGCGATGCCGCCGCGACCACTTTTTTGCAGTGTTTCGTCGATGATTTCACGCGGCGTCATGGCGAAAGCGCGATGTTCCGCACCGAGGCGCTGCGCGAGGCCCTGCAGCACCTCGTGGTTAGAGCGACATTCACCGGGCGCGTCGATCAACTTAGCGCCCACTGATATATGCTGATGACCGCCGCCGTAATAGAGATCGTCATGCTCCATGAACATCGTTGCAGGCAGCACGATATCCGCCATCGCGGCGGTCTCAGTCATGAACTGCTCGTGCACTGCGACGAACAAATCCTCGCGTGCAAAGCCCTCGCGCACTAGATTTTGCTCGGGCGCAACGGTGACGGGATTGGTGTTTTGGATCAGCATTGCTTTGACCGGCGGACCGTTTTGAAGTGCAACCGGATCGTTGGTCAGCACGCGGCCGACTTTTGATTGATCGAGCCGCCGTACAGACGGATCGACAGCGTCGAGACCTTCGATCAGCGTCTTGTCGAACTGCCAGATCGCGCCATTGTTGAAGAACGCGCCGCCGCCTTCGTGGAGCCACGCGCCGGTGATGGCGGGAATACATAGGGCTGCATGCATCTGCGCAGCACCGTTGCGGCTGCGCGTGAAGCCATAGCCGAGCCGGAAGAACGCACGCGGCGTTTCACCGACGATTTTGGCGAACGCCTCAATCTCCGCGACCGGCACGCCGCAAATCGCCGACGCCCATTCCGGCGTGCGCGTCGCCAGATGCGCTTCGAGTTCGTCGGGACAATCCGTATAGGCCGCCATATAATCGCGGTTCGCATAACCATCGCGAAACAGCACATGCATTACGCCGCAAGCGAAAGCGCCGTCGGTGCCGGGCCGCAGGATGATCTTAATATCCGCCTGCTTCATCGAATCATTGTCGTAAATATCAACGATCGCGATCTTCGAGCCGCGCTCTTTTCGTGCGCGGGTCGCATGGGTCATCACATTGACCTGCGTGTTGACGGGGTTGGTGCCCCAGATCACGACGAGATCGGACTTCGCCATCTCGCGCGGATCGACGCCCGCGACTCGGCCGGTGCCGACGGCGAATCCGGCCCATGCAATCGTCGAGCAGATAGTCCCGAAGAACCGCGAATATTTTTTCTCGGCCGCGAGGCGATTGATACCGTCACGCATCACCAGCCCCATCGTGCCGGCATAATAATACGGCCACACAGATTGCGCGCCGAAGTCGCGCTCGGCAGCGTCAAAACGCGCCGCGATCTCGTCCAGCGCCTCGTCCCATGTAATGCGAACATATTGCCCGGAGCCTTTCGGCCCGCTGCGGCGCATCGGAAACATAAGCCGGTCGGGATGGTGGATACGCTCGGCGTAGCGCGCGACCTTCGCGCAGATGACGCCGGCGGTGTAGGTCTGTTGTTTCGAGCCTCTGACGCGACCGATGGTTGTGTCGTCAATCACCTCGATGTCGAGCGCGCAGGCCGACGGGCAATCATGCGGGCAGGTGGAATGCTTGATGTCGATTTTAGCGCGTGCGTTCATGCCCAAAGTGATACCAGCACGCCTCGAAATTGGAAACGCTTGAAACGCAGCACAGTGCTGCCGTTTTTCGCGTCACCTTTCGTTGCTGACGGGCGGTGCAAAGGTCTTCGGGTTATCCTGCGCCCGCGCGCGAGCCAGCTCCAGCGCCTGCGCGAAATCCTCGGCATCGAACCAGGGTTCGAGCACGAGAAGTGAGGTGAGGTTGTCCTCCCATATCCGCGATATGGGAATATCGAACCGCATCTTCATTTTTTTGTCGATGATCTGGATGCCGAACCCGGTCACGCACCACTGCCGGCCAAGCCAGAATATATCGCGATGAAGCACTGGGTCTGTTTCCCCCTTTCAAAATGATCTCAAGACAAAAAGAGCCCCGACCATCGGCCGAGGCTCAGCTTATCTTCACAAATGCTGTGTTATTAAATCTTCCCGTCATCGGTGGCGGGGCGATTTTGCTGGCGCTGAACTGAGCGCGCTGCATCGGCCTTATTGGCCTCATGGCGTCCAATGATGCAACCTGCAACGACACCGACCTTGCCATGGCCGGCATAATGCCCGGCGACGCCGCCAATGATCGCGCCCTTGATACAGCCCTTGGCTTCGGCGGCGGCGGACGAGAACGCTAATCCGATCACAGCAGTGCAAATTAAAAGTGTTTTCATGGTGGCCTCCTAAATGAACTGATAGCCGATCAATGCAGCCTGCGACATTTTGTTCCAGAACCTGACAACAGCCCAAAATATGCCGTCACGAGAAATTTAATTCATCGCTTGACTAACTGGGCACAGAACATCTTAATCCCCGCGCGTTTGGCGGAGCGAAATTCTCCGCCGAACCCATAAAAACGGTCCTGCAAATGGGATCGAAGGGGACGAGATGCTCGATTTCATCCAGCAGCTGATTGGCGGCGTGGCGCTTGGCTGCGTCTATGGCCTGATCGCGCTCGGCTTCGTGCTGATCTACAAGGCGACCGAGGTCGTGAATTTCGCACAAGGCGAAATCATGATGCTCGGCGCATTCCTGTCCTTCACCTTCATTGCGACGCTCGGGCTGAACTACTGGTTCGCGTTTTTGCTGTGCATCATCTGCATGGCGATTCTCGGGGCCATTATGGAGCGGTTGGTGATCCGCCCCATCCTCGGCTACCCGCAATTCTCCATCGTGATGGCGACAATCGGCCTCGGCCTCGTCATCCGCTCGCTGGTCGGCATCATTTGGGGCACTGACGACCTGCGCATCGAGACGCCCTTTACCAACGGCGTGGTCAAACTGGGCGGGCTTGTGATCGCGGAGGATTCGCTGTCGATCATCGTCGCCACGGCGCTGCTATGTGTTTTGCTCTATGCGTTCTTCCGCTTCACTCGCGTCGGCATCGCGATGCAGGCGACATCGCAGAACATGCTCGCGGCCTACTACATGGGCATTCCGGTGAAGCGGATGTTTTCGCTGGTCTGGTCGCTCAGCGCCGTCGTCGCCTGCTGCGCCGGAATCCTGCTCGCACCGATCACCTTCGTGCACGCCAATATGGGATTTCTGGGCATCAAGGCGTTTCCCGCCGCAGTGCTCGGTGGCTTTGGCTCGATCCCCGGCGCGCTGGCCGGCGGCATCACTATCGGCATCGTCGAATCACTATCGGGCTTCTACCTGCCGGAAGGTTTTAAGGACGTCGCCGCTTACGTGGTGCTTCTTGCCGTGTTGCTATGGCGGCCGCAGGGCCTGTTCGGCAGCAACGCCATGAAGAAAGTCTGAGCGGATGAGCGCCCACATCCGCACCGACTATTCGCAGAGCGACCAACTCTTTCCATCGCGCTCAAGCATCATTGCGTATGCCGCGCTCGGCGTGTTGCTGGTGGCCGCGCCTTTTCTGATCGAATCCTATTATCTCAGCCAGTTGGTGTTCGTGCTGATCTACGCGATCGTCGGCGTCGCCATGAATATCCTTTCAGGTCAGGCCGGTCAGGTCTCGATCGGCCATGCAGCGTTTCTGGCGATCGGCGCATACTCCGCCGCGATCGCACAGAAATACGGCGTGCCACTGCCGGTCTATCTCGTGCTGGCCGGCGCGTTCACCGGGTTGATCGGCTACCTCGTTGGATTGCCGGCGTTGCGATTGCACGGCATTTATCTCGCCATCGCGACACTGGCTTTTGCCTTCATCGTTGAGGAGATTCTGGCACGCTGGGAAAGCGTGACCCATGGCAATGAAGGCCTGATGCTGTCCGCACCGTATCTGTTCGGGCTGAAGCTCGGATCGAGTGGTTTCTATTATCTATGCGTCGGCGTGACCGTGCTGGTGATGCTGGCGGCAATCAATATCATCCGTTCGCCGACCGGCCGCGCCTTTCTCGCGATCCGTGATTCAGAAACCGCCGCGCGCAGCATGGGCATCGACACCGCGCGCTACAAAACATCAGCCTTTGCGATCTCAGCCGCGATCACCGGTATTGCCGGCGTGCTCTATGCGCACAAGCTGTCGTTTATTTCGCCGGAGATGTTTTCGCTCTCGGTCTCGATCGACTTCGTGATGATTATCATCATCGGCGGCGTACTTAGCCTGCGCGGCGCGGTGTTCGGCGCGATCTTCATGATCATGGTCGATCCGATGCTGATCGTCGTCAAAGACAAACTCCCGCAGATCACCGATGCCGCAATGCATGGCCTGCATCTTGGCGAGCCGGTCGTCGCGAGCATTCAGGCCGGTGTGCTGCGCGTCGTCAACGCGCCCGGCCTGAAGTCGCTGATCTTCGGACTCATCATCATTTTGTTCATCATCTACGAACCGATGGGCCTCGACGGCCGCTGGCAGCGCGTCAAAGCCTATTGCAAACAATTCCCGCTGGCGCGACAGCGCAGTGCCCGTCCACAGCGCATGTTCCTGAAGTCCGAACGCCGATGACCTATTTCGACGTCAAGGATCTGACCATTAAGTTCGGCGGGCTCACTGCCGTGGACAACGTGTCGTTCGATATCAACGAGGGCGAGGTCTTCACGATCATCGGCCCCAACGGGGCCGGCAAGACAACGTTGTTCAATCTCATCAGCCGACTCTACACGCCGAACGCCGGGCATATCGTATTTCGCGATGAAGATGTGACGCGCCTCTCCGCCCAGCAGATTGCCGGGCGCGGTATCGCGCGGACGTTCCAAAACATCGAGCTGTTCGAGAGCGCCTCGACGCTGCAAAATCTGCTTGTCGGCCGCCATCGCCATTCGACAACGAAAACATGGCAGGACATTCTGCGCGTGAGGAAAGTGCGTGACGAAGAAATCGCGCATCGCCGCGCCGCCGAAGAGGTCATGGACGTGCTGCGGCTGCAACGCTATCGCGACACGCCGATCGGCAGCCTCCCTTACGGCGTACGCAAGGTAATCGAGGTCGCGCGCGCGCTCTGCGTCGGGCCGTCTTTGTTGCTGCTCGACGAACCTTCCTCCGGGTTGAACGTCGAGGAAACCGACGCGATGGCCGAATGGATTCTAGAAATCAACCGCCGCCTCAAGGTGACGGTGCTGATGGTTGAGCACGACATGTCGCTGGTCAGCCGCGTCTCGGATCGCGTGCTTGCTTTGAATTACGGACGCACGATGGCGCTCGGCACCTCCGAAGAAGTGCAGAGCCATCCCGACGTCGTCGCCGCCTATCTGGGGGCCTGACATGAGCATCCCGACAGGCATTCAGCCGATCTTGCGTCTTGCCAATGTGGAAAGCTGTTACGGTCCGATCACGGCCATTCGCGGCATCAGCCTCGATCTGATGCAGGGCCAGATCGTGACCGTGCTCGGTGCCAATGGCGCGGGCAAGACCAGCATCCTCAAGACGATTTCCGGCGTACTCGATCCGCTGAAAGGCACGATCGAATTCGAGGGCAAAAAGATTCAATCGATGGAGCCGGACAAAATCGTCCGCCTCGGAATCAGCCATGTGCCGGAAGGGCGCGAGGTGTTCCCATTTCTGTCGGTGCGCGACAATCTGCGGATGGGCGCATATATCCAGAAGGATTCGCAGCGGATCGCGGCCGACATCGAAAAGATGTACGGCTACTTTCCGGTGCTGCGCGAACGGCAGGACCAGATCGCCGGGCAACTTTCCGGCGGCCAGCAACAGATGCTTGCGATCAGCCGCGCGCTGATGGCGCGGCCGAAGGTGCTATTGCTCGACGAGCCATCGCTCGGACTGTCACCCCTCCTCGTGAAAGAAATTTTCACGATTATCCGCAGATTAAATGCGGAAGAAGGCGTCGCGATTTTGCTTGTCGAGCAGAATGCCCGGATGGCGCTGGAGACTGCGCATTACGGCTATGTGCTCGAAGTCGGCCGCGTGGTGATGCACGACACCTGCGCGAATCTCATCCAGTCGGATCAAATTCAGGAATTCTATCTTGGTCACGGGCAGGCCCATGCAAAGCGATAGTGCATCCATGCTGGACACGCTGACGCAGCGCGGCGCGCAAACCGCAATGCGCTGGAAGCGTTATGGCGTTTGGCAGACGATCAGCGGCGCGACGATGGCCGCGCGTGTGACGTCGATCGCGCAGGGCCTGCGCGGCATTGGCCTCAAGGATGGCGATGTCGCCGGCATCATCGGCGACAATTGCGCCGAATGGGTGCTGGCCGACGTGGCGATCGTAGCCGCAGGCGGCATCTCGGCCGGCTTCGACGCACAAAGCGATTTTGACGAACTCGCGCGCATGCTCAACGAGACCCGAACGCGAATTTTGTTCGTTGCCGGCGACGTGCAATTGCACAAGGCCATGACGGTGCGTCCGCGCTGCGTACATTTGCAGACGATCATCGTGATGCATCAGGGGTGGGACGACGGCAGCGACGCAACCGGCGCGATGCCGATGGCCGACCTCGAAGCCAAAAGCAGCAACAACTTTGCTTTGCCTGCGCACGATGACAGCGCGCCCGCGTTCATCATCACCACGTCCGGCATGACCGGCCCGCCGCGCGGCGCGATCCTATCGGGCCGCGCCGTCGCGACGCAGGCTGCTCGTGCCGCCAAAGCGCTCGGGCTGACGCCGGATGACGAGCGACTGTCGCTGATTCCGATCCATCATGTGCTGGAGCGCATCGTCGGCATCCATGCCTCGCTCCTTTCAGGCACAATCATCAATTTCTCTGAGAGCCGCGAAACGGCACTCGCCAATCTTGTCGAATTACAGCCGACCATCATTCTCGCGGCACCGCAGACATGGGCACGCCTCAAAGGCGGTATCGAACTAGCAATGATGGATGCGACATCGTTCCAGCGCTGGGCCTGCCGTAAGGCCTTTGCCGGAAGCAGCCTCGGCGACCCCCTGGTGCTTGCACCGATCCGACGGCGCATCGGGCTCGGCCGCGCGCGACTTTGCCTTTCGGGCGGTGCACCGATGCGCGACGACGTCGCGGCGTGGTTCGCATCGATCGGTCGTCCGCTCATCGACATATACGGCCATGCCGAAACCGGCGGCGCGGTGGCGCTCGCAGGCCAGGCCATCAATGGCCATACGCTCGATCGCGACGGCAGCGTTAGCGCCGATACTTTATATTTGGGCTATGCCGGCCAAGGTGACCTCGCACCAAAAACGTGGTCCAGCGGCGACATCGCGACGCGCGACGGCGATGCGTTGCGCGTCGTCGGTCGCAGCGCGCATCTTCTGGGCGATAACATCTCGCCTTTCGCCGCCGAGCGCGCGCTGATCGCCTCGCCCTTCATCGCCGATGTCTTTCTGCATCAGGACGGCGGCCGGGTTGTCGCGCATATTCTGATCGAATCCGACGCGGTCGTGAAATACGCGCAGGATAAAAGCATTCCCTTCACGCACTTCCTCAGCCTGTGCCGCTCCGACGACATTCGCGCGTTGATTGCCAGCGTGATCGCCGACGCCAATGCGAACAACGACATCACCATCGCCGACTTCATGCTGATCGAACGCGCGCTCGGCCCCGACGATGCCGAGGTGAGCCCCGTGCTGGCGCTGCGGCGCCATCGATTACGCGACGACACACCCGACCGTGCGCAAGACACGGCGATGCTTGCAGCCCTTGAAACCACCCAAACCTGACACCAGAGGACGACCATGAAGACCACGCTTCTTTCGACCGCAGCAGCGCTCGCTCTGTGCGGCCTCGCGGCCGAGCCCGCCGCCGCACAATTCAAAACGCAAGGCGTAACCGATACCGAGATCGTGCTGGGCACTCATATGGACCTCTCCGGCCCGATCAAATCATGGGGCGTTCCCGCCACCAACGGCATGAAGCTCGCCGTCGAGCAGATCAATACGTCGGGCGGCATCAACGGCCGCAAGCTCCGCCTGGTCTCGGAAGATGACGGCTATGATCCGAAGAAAGCCGTGCTGCAAACGCAGAAGCTGATCGAACTCGACAAGGTATTCGCGATCGTCTCGGCGATGGGCTCAGCGACGACGCTCGCGCCAATACCGCTGGTGCAGAGTGCTGGTCTTTTGCATCTGTTCCCGATCACGGCGGCTGAATTCACCTTTAAGATGGATCCGGCCAAGCCAGAGGATCGGCTGAAGTTCAACATGTTCAGCCCCTATTACGACACCATGCGCCTCGGCATCAAATGGGTGATGCAGAATAAGGGCTACAAGAAACCCTGCATCGTCTATCAGGACGATGAGATGGGGAAAAACTTCACCGATGCCTACACCGACGAACTGAAGGACCTGAACATTCCCGAAGCGACAAGGGTATCGTTCAAGCGCGGCGCGACCGATTTTAATTCGCAGGTCGCGCGCATGAAGTCCGATGGCTGCGATCTCGTGGCGTTGGGCTCGGTGGTGCGCGAATCCGTCGGTATCGTGACGGTCGCGAAAAAGCTCGGCTGGGAGCCGGCTTTCGTCGTATCGTCGCCGAGCTACGTGCCTGATCTGGCTGATCTCGGCAAGGAAGCCGCCGAAGGCATTTACGGTGTCGGGCAAATCGAGATTTTCTATCGCGATACAGCGACCGGCAAGGTGAAGGACTTCATTGAGGCCTATCACAAGATGTTCGGCATCGATCCCAATCTGCAAACGACCTCCGGCTATAACGGCGCAATGGTCTTCGCGCATTACGCGACGATGGCCGGCAAGAACCTGACGACGGAATCGCTGATGGCGGCACTGGAATCCGGCAAGGTGTTTGATGACATCTTCGGCGGCGCGCCGGTCTCGTTCTCGAAGGAGAACCACCTCGGCGTCTCAGCGGCCGTCATCGGCCAGATCAAGAACGGCCGCTGGACAACCATTGCGAAGAACCAGTCTTACAAGACCGAAAAATAATTTCGGCTGACAAGACAAACTGAAATGCCCGGCACGAGCCGGGCATTTTTCTTTTGTACAATGAATTTAGCTGCCCGGCGAAGAACAGCTTGCCGTCACCCTCCGCAAAAGCGGAGGGCCAGTACGCCCACTATTCATGCTCTGGACGACTGGTTCGCCCGTCGCAAACCGACGAGCGCTCTTGTCCGGTCATAGCGATCTAGTGTTTGTTCGCGCCCATATAGCCGAACAGAAATCCCGCGACCTTGCGCATCTGGATCTCCTCGCTGCCCTCAGTGATGCGGTAGCGACGATGATGCCGATAGATATGTTCGAACGCCTTGTGTCGCGAATAGCCCATGCCGCCATGCACCTGCATCGCGCGATCTGCGCTTTCGCAGCACAGCCGGTTCGCCCAGTAGTTACACATCGACACGCGGTCCGACAGCGTGTGCTCGACCTGCGCCTGCGTGAGCTTGTCCATTTCCCATGCCGTCTTGCGGATCAACAGCCGCAGCATTTCTGCCTGCGTCGCAAGCTCGACCAGCGGAAACTGAATCCCCTGATTGCGCGCGAGCTCTTGCCCGAACGGCTTGCGCTCGCGGGCATATTTCACGCTTTCATTGATGCAATAGACCGCAGCGCCCAGCGACGACGCCGCCTGCCGGATACGATTTTCATGCACGAAGCATTGCGCCAGCGAAAGCCCGCGGCCGATCTCGCCGAACAGCGCATCGTCTGGCACGAAGACATCCGTGAACGACACGCGCGGATGATCGGTCGGCATGTTGAACGTCCACATATACTCCTCGATCTTCACGCCTTGCGCTTTGGCGGGCACGAGGAAACAGGTGATGCCGCGCGCATCGCCGTCATTGCCCGAAGTGCGGGTGAACAGCGCGCAATGCGTGGCGACATGCATGCCGGTCGTCCACATCTTCTCGCCATTGATGACCCAGCCTTTGACACCGTCGCGCATGGCTTCGACGGCGCGGGTCTCCATATGCGTGGCGTCGGAGCCGTGATCCGGCTCGGTCAATCCAAAGGTGATGCGATATTTGCCAGTGATTGAGCCTTCGATCATCGCCTTCTGGTCGTCGCGGCCGTAGCGATCAAGCATTGTCACCAGCGGCAGATTGCCGACGATCGAATGCTCATTCTGCAAATCATTGTGCAGGCCCAATCCCTGCGCAGCGAAATGCTCGCGGATCACGGCCATCCACAGATTGGAGCCGGCCCTGCCGCCATATTGCTTTGGGATCGCGAAGCGTAAATGCCCTGCCTCGTCGGCGAGGTTCTTGGCCTTGCGCAGCAATTGCTCCCAGTCGTGGCGCGGCAATCCGCCATTGTCGAAATCGGTGCGCGCCCATTCGCGGCGATGATCGAAGAAGCGCTCATTGTCATCCTGCGCCTGTAACGGCTTGATCTTGGCGTCGATGAAGGAATCAAGCTCGGCCAGATAGGCAACGAGATCGTCGGGCAATGAAAAATCCAAGGCGCGCTCCCAGTTTATTTTCTGTGTTGTTGATCTTGTTAAGCGCTCGATTAAGGTGGCATCGACAAACCAAGTCAAGCCAACAAGAACAAAAGGGAGGCCGCAATGGCTATGGACACCTCAACTCTGAAATTCTCGAAAGTCGAACGCCACGGCCCGATCACGGTCGTCACGCTGTCGCGGCCAGAGGTCTACAATGCGCTGCACACTGACGCGCATAACGAGCTGCACGAGGTGTTCAACGATTTTTCGTCGGATCCGGCGCAATGGGTCGCGATCGTCACGGGAGCGGGAGACAAGGCGTTCTGCGCCGGCAATGATTTGAAATGGCAGGCGCAAGGCGGCAAGCGCGGCTGGAACACATCCGGCTTCGCCGGCCTCACCACGCGCTTCGATTGCGACAAGCCGATCATCGCCGCCGTCAACGGCGTCGCGATGGGCGGCGGCTTCGAAATCGCGCTGGCCTGCGATCTCATCATCGCATCGGAAAATGCGACGTTCGCGCTACCAGAGCCGAAAGTCGGTCTTGCTGCCTTGGCGGGCGGGCTGCATCGGTTACCACGCCAGATCGGCATGAAGCGCGCGATGGGCATGATCCTCACCGCGCGGCATGTCTCGGCGAAAGAGGGTCTCGAACTCGGCTTCATCAACGAAGTCGTGCTGCATGGAGACGCACTCAAAGCCGCCATCCGCTGGGCCGAGACCATCTGCAAGAGTTCGCCGATGTCGATCCGTGCCTCGAAGCAGACAATCCAGAAGGGCATGGCCGTCTCGCTCGAACAGGCGATGACAGATCAACGCGAATACCCGGCCGTGAAGGCGATGGCGGCGTCGCAAGATTATATCGAAGGGCCGAAGGCGTTTTCGGAAAAGCGCGCACCGAACTGGGTGGGCAAGTAAATCAGGCCCGCAACGGGCGCTGACGTCATCCCCGCGCAAGCGCCGACCACGTATGCCGCGACACAAGAGTTTATTCGTACACCACGCGGAATACGAGGCTGTCCGCCAGAGCCTGTTACGGGGCTCGCCAAAGGGCCCCGTGACGGAGGGTGACTGTCGAATGCGTTGAGATAAATGTTTCGATTACCGCCGCCGCTTGACCGGCGCGGCCTGCGCTGCCGGATCGGCGGGCTCAGGTTGCGGCTGCGCTGCCGGCGCGCTGCCACCGCCGGCACCGAACAACAATCGCGTCGGGTTGCGGTCGAGATTGTTCACCGCGCGACTGATGTCCACCAGGGTCTTACGGCCATCGATAATGAGCGCACCGGATCGCTTGTCGAGATTGTCGGCAAGTTCGCGGAACGACTTCACCGCGTCGAACAATTCGCCGCCATCCTTGCCACCGGCAAGCTTGTCGAGACCCAGCATGATGCTGTCGGTCCGTTTGACAATTGAATTGGCCGAACTCATCACGCCATCGGCCTTGGCCAGAATACCGTTGATGTTATCCGAACTCTTCGCCAGCGCCGACGTGAAGATTTCGACGTTTTGGAACGAGTTCTTCAGCGTTTCCTGATTGTCGGCAACGAGGCGATTGACGTTGGCCAATGTGGCGCGAATCGCCTCGCTGATGTCGCGTAGCGATTCCGGATCGGCGGTCAGCACGGGGATGCCGTCATCGTCGAGCGGCACCGGTGGCGCGTCCTCCGCACCGCCCTTCAACGAAATCGCAGAGATGCCGGTGAGGCCCTGAAATTCCAGGCCGACCAGCGTATCCTTGCGGATCGGTGCGATGTTTTCGATCATCGCCAGCGCGACAACGCGGCGCGGATTGTCGAGCTTGACCGACGTCACTTCGCCGACGCGGATACCGTTGAAGTTAATGCTGCCACCATTGCGCAGTCCTGACGCCGAACCTTCGAACACAATCCGCAAAGGTGTGCGTAGCTTGGTGCTGCTGACATTCTTGAACCACAGCACGAAGCCGAGCGCGCCGGCGATCACCGCCAGCGTGAACAGACCGATCAGAACGTAATTTGCCCGCGTTTCCATAACCTACTCCAACAGCCCTGCACGCGGCGCCATCTGCTCCGACAATCGCGCGATGGCCGGCGGAATGTCGCCCGCAGCCCTCGTCGCGCTTGCCGTCGTGTTCGACCCGAGAGCCGAACGCGCACGCTTGCCGTGAAAATATTCGCGCAGCCACGGATGCTGCGATGCCAGCATCGTCTGCATCGGGCCGTGCTCGATGACCTTGCCCTCGCCGAGCACGGCGATGCGGTTGCACGCCGTATGCAAGCTGTCGAGATCATGCGTGACCATGAAGACCGTCAGCCCCAATGTCCGCTGCAATGTCATCACCAGCTCGTCGAAATCGCCCGCGCCGATCGGATCAAGGCCGGAGGTCGGCTCGTCGAGAAACACGATCTCCGGATCGAGCGCCAGCGCACGCGCCAGTGCGACGCGTTTGATCTGGCCGCCGGACAGGTCGGACGGATTGCGGTCGGCGATCTCGGGTTTCAGGCCGACCATGCCGAGCTTGGCGATGGTGATTTCGTCGAGCAGGCGCTGCGACACTTTCAGATATTCGCGCGCAGGAAACTGGATGTTCTGCCGCACGCTGAGCGATGAGAACAAAGCCCCGTGCTGAAACAAAATTCCCCAGCGGCGCTCGACGCGACGGCGCTCCTTGCGGTTGGCCTCGTCCATGTCGGTGCCGAACACCTCGATAGTGCCGCTGAGCTTCGGCACGAGGCCGATGATCGTGCGCATCAACACGGATTTGCCCGCGCCGGATGCGCCGACGAAGCCGAGAATCTCACCGCGCTCGACGTCTAGATCGAGGCGATCAAGCACGCGCGTCTTGCCGAATTGCACGGTGAGATCGCGAACGCGGATGATCGGGTCGGAATTCGGGGCGTAATCTTTCAAGACCTGCATAGTCAGATCCCGATCGTGGCGAAGAAGATTGCGAACACGCCGTCCATCACGATCACGAGGAAGATGCCTTTGACCACTGACGACGTCGTGTGCTGGCCGAGCGACTCCGCACTGCCCTTGACCATCAAGCCTTCGACGCAGGCGACGATGCCGATCACCAACGCCATGACAGGCGCCTTGATGAGGCCGACCACGAAATGATTGATCGACAACGCCTCGCGCAGCCGCGCCAGAAATGCCTCCGGCTCGACGCCGCCATAGAGCCACGCCACGAGGCCGCCGCCATACAGCGCCGCCATTGCACCGATGAATGTGAGAACCGGAAGCCCGATCAGCAGCGCAATCATGCGCGGCAGGATCAGCACCTCGATCGGATCGAAGCCCATCGTGCGCAGAGCGTCGATCTCCTCGCGCATTTTCATCGAGCCGAGTTCGGCGGTGTAAGCGCTGCCGGAGCGTCCCGCGACCATGATCGCGACCAACAGCACGCCGATCTCGCGCAGGACCAGGACGCCGAGCATATCGACCACGAAGACATCCGCACCGAATTTGCGGAAGTGAAAAATACCCTGCTGCGCGATGATGCAGCCGATCAGGAATGTGATGAGAGCGACGATCGGCACCGCACGCCAGCATACCTGCTCGAAATGATGCACGACCGATGTCAGCCGCAGGCGGCTCG
>JAYUEY010000138.1:0-5391 GCA_043739005.1 Tardiphaga sp. | reverse complement strand
GTTGCTGATGATTCCGGCGCTCGTCAATGCGCATGACCATGGCCGCGCTGTCCGCACCAGTTCGATCGGTGCCGATGCCAAGCCGCTTGAGTCCTGGCTGCATCATCTCGCATTGTTTCCCTCCGTTGATCCTTATCTTGCCGCCGCGATGGCTTTTGCCAACAGCGCGCTCGGCGGCGCGGGCACGGTGATGAACCACTATACGCGCGCGCAGGGATTAACCGATTTGCCGATCGAAGCGTCCGAGGTCGCGCGTGCGGCGCGCGATGTCGGCGTCCGCGCGGGCTTTGCCGTTTCGATGAAGGATCGCAATCCTTTGGTTTATGGTCCCTCGGAATCTGTACTGGCGGCGCTGCCTTTGCCAGAACGACAAGAGATCGAACAGCGTCTGCTACGGCCGCCGTTATCGCCCGCTGACTACATGACATTGGTCGACGAAGTCGCGTCGGCCGCAGATAGCCCGATTTTCAATGTGCAGTACGGCCCGAACGGCGTGCAATGGTGCAGCGACGCCTTGCTGCAGGCCATCGCCGAGGCCTCGCAACGCACTGGCCGTCGTGTGCATATGCACCTCCTGGAGACGAAGTATCAGCGCCAATGGGCGGATGCGAATTATCCTGATGGCGTGGTCAGCATGCTTGACGAGATCGGGTTGCTATCGCCCAGACTGACGCTCGCGCATTGTGTCTGGGCACGTCCCGACGAACTCGAACTGCTTGCCGAGCGCGGCGTCGTCATCTCCGTGAACACCAGTTCAAACTTGCATCTGCATTCGGGTATCGCTCCGGTGGTTCCGATGCGCAAGGCCGGCTGTCGGATCGCGTTCGGGATCGACAGCAAGGCACTCGACGATGATGATGACTCGCTGCGCGAGCTGCGGTTGTCTTATCTATTGCATGCCGGGAACGGATTCGATCTGAACGCCACGCGATTGCAAACGCTTCAGTCCAGCGTGCGCGACGGCCGCGTCGCCGTCACGAATGTCGCCGATGACGGCGCACTTCGCCCCGGTGCGCCGGCTGATATGCTGCTCTTGGATTGGACCGCGCTTGATGACGATGCGTTGCGGGACGATATCGATCCGGTGAACCTGTTGTTTTCGCGTGGGACTGCCGGACACATTCGCGAGTTGGTTGTCGGCGGTCGCAGCATCGTCAAGGACCGCCGTGTCACCGGCGTGGACCTGCCCGTCATTCGTCAGGAATTGCTCGCGCAGATGCGTGCCGGTATGGCAGCGAACGGCAAGTTCATTGCGGCCCTCTCATCGCTCGATCGGGCCCTGGGGCAACATTATGAGGCTGCCGAATGCTGCATGTGATCGTGGAGCGGGTCGCATCAATCACGCCAGCAGCAACGTGACCAATTCCGCCTCGTCGCACGGCAACGGTCGCAGCCGATCGATCATCCCGCTTGTCGGGAGAAGATTTGACTACAGTGTCGGGCAACCCGCCCCCCTGATTTCCGACATCTGATGCCGCGACGCCGCGCTTGACTTAGCAGGCGCGATGACCAATCTCGCGGGCAACAAAAACCATGTCTGGGAGAACTAACGATGGCTGACGCATATATCATCGACGCCTGCCGCACTCCGCGCGGCATCGGCAAAGTCGGCAAAGGCAAGCTTGCCGAACAGCACCCACAACATCTCGCCGCGACCGTGCTTAAAGCGCTTGCTGAGCGTAATAATCTCAACACCGCCGACGTCGACGACATTATCTGGTCGACCTCGACCCAGCGCGGCAAGCAAGGCGGCGATCTCGGCCGGATGGCGGCGCTCGATGCCGGCTATGACGTCAAGGCCTCCGGGACCACGCTCGACCGTTTCTGCGGCGGCGGCATCACGGCGGTGAATTTCGCGGCTGCGCAGATTATGTCCGGCATGGAAGATTGCGTGATCGCCGGCGGCACCGAGATGATGTCGCTCACAGCCAGTATGGCGGCGGAAGACATGGCGGCCGGCAAGATGCCGCTCGGCATGGGCTCAGGCAATGCCCGTCTCTCCAAGATCCATCCGCAGTCGCATCAGGGCATCTGCGGCGATGCCATCGCCTCGATGGAAGGCATCAGCCGCGAAGCGCTCGATGCGCTCGGGCTAGAGAGCCAGCGCCGCGCAGCGATCGCGATCAAAGAAGGCCGCTTCGACAGAAGCATCGTTCCGGTGATGGACGATGAGGGCAATGTGGTGCTGGCGAAAGACGAATATCCGCGTCCCGAAACCACCGCCGAAGGTCTCGCGGGATTGAAGCCGGCCTTCACCGCGATGGCCGACCATCCGCTGGACGACAAGGGCACGACCTTCCGCAAACAGATCAACCAAAAATATCCGGACCTCAAGATCGAGCATTTCCATCACGCCGGCAATTCGTTGGGCGTGGTCGATGGTGCGGCAGCGTTGTTGCTGACCTCGAAGGCCTATGCCGAGAAGCACGGCATGAAGCCGCGCGCCCGCATCGTGGCGATGGCCAATATTGGCGACGATCCGACGCTGATGCTGAACGCGCCGGTGCCCGCCGCCAAGAAGGTGCTGGAAAAGGCTGGCCTCAAGAAAGAAGATATCGACCTCTGGGAGATCAACGAAGCCTTCGCCGTCGTCGCGGAAAAATTCATCCGGGACCTCGATCTTGATCGCTCGAAGGTTAACGTGAATGGCGGATCGATCGCACTCGGTCATCCGATCGGTGCGACCGGGGCTATTCTGATCGGCACGGTGCTGGATGAGCTGGAGCGTCGCGGCCTTAAGCGCGGCCTCGTGACGATGTGCGCCGCCGGCGGCATGGCGCCTGCGATCATCATTGAGCGGATGTAACCGCTTTCAAGGCTGAACAAATGAAAAGCCGGGCTTCGAAGCCCGGCTTTTTTGTTGTCGTTACCGATAGCTCGTCACGATATCCGTCACCGCGCGCTCTAACTGCCGCGCGGTCGAGCATTGCCGCACCACATTGCAGAACGTCGCATAGCGCGGCATTTCCGAATCGCCGAAACCCCAGGCGATCCGACCCTCGGGATTGAGCCAGACGACGCGCTTGGCGCGCTCGCCGATCCGCTTCAGAATATCTGCGCGCGGATCGAGATTGTTGCTCCGCGCATCGCCGAGAATGATGACCGTGGTACGCGGCGTGACCGCCGACAGCCAACCTTTCTCAAAATCGACAAATGACTTGCCGTAATCCGATGAACCGTAGCCGATTGTGGTCATGATCGTCTTCATCGCCTGTTCCGGCGGTTGCGTTTCCAACAGATGGCTGACCTCGACGAGGTTACTCGAAAACGCGAACGACCGCACGTCGGAGACAACTTCATGAAGGCTGTGGATCAGCAGCAGAAAGAAATCAGAGACCTGCGCGACTGAACCGGAGACGTCGCAGATCGCCACGATCTTCGGCCGGTCGCGGCGCTTGCGTTTCCAGCTGGTGAGGAACGGCACGCTACCCCAGGCGGCGTTGCGGCGGATTGTCTTGCGCACATCGAGATGACCGCGCCTTTGGCGCTTGCGCGGCTTGCTATAGCGCTCGCGCAGCCGACGCGCGATCTTGCGGATCAGCGCGCGCATCTGCTCGATCTGGCGCTGTTCGAGCCGCGCCATCGGCGTGGTCTGTAAAATCTCGTTACGCAGGCTTTCCTTCTCCTCGCGGCCATAAAGCAACAAAGCCTGCGAGACCGCATCACGCACAGTCTCGCGTAGCGCGCCGGTCGCGGCGGCAAGGCGTTCGGCCAATGCGGAATTTGTCTCGGTCAGCGCATCGAGATCGTCGCGCAAACGCTGGATGCCGAGCAGGTCGAGGATCTTGCTCGAATAGATGCCGCGTTGGGTGAAGAAGCGAATCTCCGACAATTCTGCGGCGTTCGCCGCGCCGGAGATCGCGGCTTGCATGGCGGCGCGATCCTGCGATAGCAGCATTTGCGCCAGCGGTCCGAGCGCAGGTTGTGGCGGTGCGTCGGCGCTGGAGTCGGCTTGGCTTTGTTCGTTTGGCGGTATCTCAGCGCCAGACTCGTCCGTGTCATTGTCGTTGGCCGACGACGTGATCTCAGCATGCGAAAAAAACAGATCAAAACATTCGGCGAGGTTTTGTTTGTCGTCCTGCGATTTCGCCATCGTCAGCAGCAGCGCTTCGCGTAAGTTGCCACGATCCTCGAAACCGACAACGGCGACGGCCCGCATCGCATCGATACTTTCCGCTGCCGAGACGCGGACACCCGCGCCCCGCGCCGCACGAAAGAACCGATGCAGCACGTCCTTCATCTTTGACTAACCAAACACATTCTGGCGGCCCGCTTTGGCGATAAAGCCTGAGACCTGCGGCAGCGTGGCCTCGATGTCGGCCTCATATTTCAGCAAGACGTTGAGTGTTTCCTTCACCGTCGCGGTGTCCAGGTCGGACGCTTGCAGCAGCACCAACACGCGTGCCCAGTCGATCGTCTCTGAGACCGAGGGCAGCTTCTTCAAGTCCAGCGTACGCAACTGGTGGATGAAGCCGACCGCCTGCTTACGCAAGGTTTCCGAAATATCGGGAACGCGGGTTTCGACGATTTTTTCCTCGAGTTTTTGTTCGGGAAAACCGATATGCAAATGCAGGCAGCGGCGTTTCAGCGCGTCGCCGAGATCGCGCTCGCCGTTCGAGGTCAGGATCACGGTCGGCGGCACAATTGCCGACACGGTGCCGAGTTCGGGGATGCTGACCTGAAAATCCGACAGGATTTCTAGCAGAAGCGATTCGAACTCCGCATCGGATTTATCGATCTCGTCGATGAGCAGCACGCAGCCCATCGGCTGTTCCAGCGCCTGCAATAGCGGGCGCGGCTCGACGAATTCCTTCGAGAAGAACACGTCGCCGAAATTATGTAGCTGGTTGAGCGCATCCGGCAGCGTCTGCGCGCCGCCGAGCACCTCGCCGAGTTTGTCTTTGAGAATTTGCGTGTAGAGCAATTGCTTGGCGTATTTCCATTCATAAAGCGCCTTGGCCTCGTCGAGGCCCTCATAGCACTGCATGCGAATCATCTTCAGCCCGCGCCATTGCGCGATTGCCTTGGCGAGTTCAGTCTTGCCGACGCCAGCCGGGCCTTCGACGAGGATCGGTTTTTCGATCTGCTGCGCGAGATAGACCGCCGTGGCGATCTGCCGGCTGGCGATATAGCCGGACGCCGCGAGGCCGGCTTCGACGGCTTCGATCTGGGCCGATGGCCGGGGCTGCGCCAATGGTTTCACTCCACATGGATTCGGAGGGCCATCCATCCCAAAAGTTGGGCGAGGATGCAACGGCGCATTTGGTATAGGGCTCAAGACTTGCCGTCGCCGCGGCGTTCTTAAGCGGCTTGTATACCGGCCGCAATCTCCGCCACGATCTTGCCCGTCGTGACCTGCTCGCTTTCCGTGACATGGATCGCCGCGACGGT
>JAYUEY010000137.1:0-8156 GCA_043739005.1 Tardiphaga sp. | reverse complement strand
GTCGAGCACGAGTGCGTTGATGTCGGACGGCCGAACGCCTTTCGCTTTGGCAAGACGCACGATGTTCTCGGCCGGCGAGGCGTCGAGTTCGATCACGTTGCGATCGTAGCCGGGACCGATTGCGATCTTCTTCATGTAGCAATCGGGCGCGTGCAGCAGCGTGCCGCCATCGGCCATCGCCATCGTGGCGATTGAGCCCGGCATATTCTTGGCGCACAAGGTCGTGCCTTCAAGCGGATCGACGGCGATATCGACCTTCGGGCCGGCATTGATGCCGACTTTTTCGCCGATGAACAACATCGGCGCTTCGTCGCGCTCGCCTTCGCCGATCACGATCGTGCCTTCGATCGGCATCTTGTTGAGTTCGCGGCGCATCGCATCGACGGCGGCCTGATCGGCCGCCTTTTCATTGCCATGGCCGCGCAGACGCGCCGCCGAAACTGCCGCGCGCTCGGTCACGCGCACGATTTCGAGCGTTAGGATACGCTCAAGCAATTGCTGCGGCGGCACGGAAATAATGGACGACATCGGCTAGCTCCTTGGGGACGTGCGCACGGACCTTGTGGCCCGCATCAAATTTATTTCAGTTCTTTTCGATCCGGATCACTTGCGGCTTGCCGCTGATGACTTTGTCGCGTTGCACGGCCTTCAATGCGCGACGAACGGCATCTTCGGACGTGGCATAAGTGATGAGAATAACCGGCACCGGCGAGGCGTTGCGCAACTTGCCGTCAACGTCAAACGCACTGTCGGGATGGCGTTGCACAATCGACTCGATCGAAATCTTCTGCTCGGCAAGCCGTGTCGCGATCGTCGCGGCCGTGCCGGCCAGATCGCGCGCCATCAGGCGAATGTAATAGCCGCCCTCATGATGCTCCATCGGGGCTTTCTTGGTCGTCGCCAGTTTCGCAACCGGGCGTCCAAACGGCAGCGCCCGAATGCCGCGCGCGACGTCGGCGATATCGGCGACAACAGCCGAAGCAGTCGCCGCGCCGCCTGCCCCCGGCCCGACCAGCGTGATCGGCGGGATGCCGACGCCGTCGATCGTGACGGCATTGGTGACGCCCATCACCTGCGCGATCGACGAGGATTTCGGCACCATCGTCGGATGGACGCGCTGCTCGATGCCCGTTTTAGTCTTCACCGCGACGCCGAGCAGTTTGACTCGAAAACCAAGTTCAGATGCTGCTTTCAGATCTTCCGGCGCGATCGATGTAATACCTTCGACCGACACGGCGCTCTGCGAGACCTTGGTGCCAAAAGCGAGGCTGGCTAAAATCGCGAGTTTCTGCGCGGTATCATGGCCGTCGACGTCGAAGGATGGATCGGCCTCGGCATAACCGAGCCGCTGTGCGTCCTTGAGACATTCCTCAAACGACAACCCTTCCAGCTCCATCCGGGTCAGGATGTAATTGCAGGTGCCGTTCAGGATGCCATAGACGCGATCAATCTCTGTGCCTGCGAGACCCTCGCGCAAGGTTTTGATAACGGGAATGGCGGCACCCACCGCCGCCTCGAAATTCAGCGCGCCGCCGTGTTTTTCGGCCAGGGCTGCAAGTCTCAGCCCGTGCTTGGCGATGAGCGCCTTGTTGGCTGAAACAACCGACTTGCCGTTTTTCAAAGCGGCTTCGATCGCCGACAAAGCCGGCTCGTCCGAACCGCCCATCAATTCGACGAAGCAGTCGATATCAGGACTGTTGGCGAGTTCGAGCGCGTCCTTCGCCCAGATCGCGCCGTCGAGATCAAGCCCGCGCTTCTTGCTTTTGCTGCGCGCCGTGATGCCGACGACCTTGATGTCGCGGCCGCAGCGCGCGGTCAGCACCCTCGCCTGCCGTTCGATCATGGTGACGACAGCGGCACCAACTGTGCCGAGCCCCGCGATGCCCAGTCTCAGGGGTGCGACCATAAACTTCAAATTCCGGTAAGTGAATCAGACGCGCGGGATCAGGCCCGGTTCGCGAGCGGAACCACGTTGTGCAATGTTTCGAGCCCGCTTTCAAGGAAGCGGCGGACGCCCCTTGCGGCCTGGCGGATGCGCTGCTCGTTCTCGACCATCGCAATCCGGACGTAACCTTCGCCATGCTCGCCGAAAGCAACGCCGGGAGACACCACGACGCCGGATTTCTCGACCATCAAAGTGGCGAACGCCATGCTGCCGACATCGCGGAACTTCTCCGGCAACGGGGCCCAGGCGAACATCGACGCCGAGGGCGGCGGAATCTGCCAGCCGGCGCGACCGAAAGAATCCACCAGCGCGTCACGGCGCTTGCGATAGGTGTCGCGCATCTCGCGGATGCAATCATCCGGGCCGTTCAGCGCGGCCGTCGCGGCAACCTGGATCGGCGTGAATGCGCCGTAATCGAGATATGATTTCACCCGCGTCAGCGCCGCGATAATGCGCTCGTTACCGACCGCAAAGCCCATGCGCCAACCGGCCATCGAAAAGGTCTTGGACATCGAGGTAAATTCGACGGTCACGTCGATTGCGCCCGGCACCTGCAGCACCGAAGGCGGCGGGTTGTCGTCGAAATAGACTTCGGAATAGGCCAGATCGGACAAGATGTAGATCTCGTGCTTCTTCGCGAAAGCCACGAGATCCTTATAAAAATCGAGCGTCGCAACCTGCGCCGTCGGGTTCGACGGGTAGCAGACGATGAGCGCGATCGGTTTCGGAATCGAGTGAATGATCGCGCGCTCGCATGAGGCGAAGAAATCCGGCGTCGGGTCAGACGGCACCGAACGGATGACGCCGCCCGCCATCAGGAAGCCGAAAGCGTGGATCGGATAACTCGGATTGGGGCACAGCACGACGTCACCTGGCGCTGTAATTGCCTGCGCGACGTTGGCGAAGCCTTCTTTGGAGCCGAGCGTCGCGACGACCTGCGTGTCGGGATTGAGCTTCACGCCGAAGCGGCGCGCATAATAGGCCGCCTGTGCCTTGCGCAGGCCGGTGATCCCGCGCGACGCCGAATAGCGGTCGGTACGCGGCTTTCCGAGCGTCTCTTTCAGCTTTTCAAGCACATGCGGCGGCGTCGGCAGATCAGGATTTCCCATGCCGAGGTCAATAATGTCGGCACCCGCGTTCCGCGCCGCGGCCTTGGCGCGGTTGACCTGCTCGAACACATAAGGCGGCAGGCGGCGGATACGATAGAAATCTTCCATGGACGTCGGGCTCCGAAACCGGGGAACGGCGGACCGCTCTCGCGAAAAAAGGCACTTGCGAGGTGTATCTGGCAGTTGCGAGCGGTCTAAGGTCGAAAGCGACCGCTGAATCGCGTTGGTTTTATCACGGCAGGGCCGGAGCGCCACCCGTCAAACGCGAATGAGATCGGCTTTTTCGCGGCAGGGCGTGTGCCGAGCGCCTATTTAGCGGCAGCGGCCGCGGCTGAAGCGGCCCGCGCCGCGATCAAATCAGCCTGAATCTTCTGCTGTTCTGCCGTCGTCATCGTGCCTTCGCGGTTTTGCGGCACGTCATTGACCGGCAAAAAGGCACGCGCTTCCTTCGGGCGTTGAGGCGCATTGGCCGGCAGCCCGATCAAGGGAAGGTCCGCCACGGTGCTGGCACAGCCTGACAGCGCGCCGCCGCCGACGAGCAACATCGCGACAAAAACCGCCCGATGTCTTGAAATCCCTGAAATCGAAGTCCGCACGCACACACCCCGTCAAAGAAAAACCCGCAACTGAAATCCGCAAACAAAAATCCGACCACTGACTGTCGCATGCCACGGTTAACATCGCGCCACCGTTCGCGCCTGCACGACAGAGTGACGTCAGAAGCGGGCTTTATTTTGACGCAGCGCAGCACATCGAAATCTGTCACGTCCTGCGAAACGTGTCATCATCCCACCTTACGGTGACACCACGTCATCACATCCCGACATCGAACCTGCGATAGTGTTTCCCACATGACAGATATCTCGACCGACACAAAAAGCGCATCCGACTCGTCGCCGAAGGATTCGTCCAAGTTCAATGCCGAGGCTTTTGCGCTGAACATTGCTCGCGCGATGGAATCGAGCGGTCAGGCGTTGGCGGCCTATCTGAAACCGCGCGAAGGCGCGCCGATGGAAAAACCGCCGAACGAGATCACCGAAGTGGTCAAGACGTTCTCGACCGTCGCCGATTACTGGCTGTCGGACCAGCAGCGCGCTATCGACATCCAGATGAAAATGGGCAAGGCCTATCTCGACCTCTGGGGCACCGCGATGCGCCGCATGGCCGGCGAAACGGTCGAGCCAATGATCGAAGCCGCGCCGCGCGATAAGCGCTTCGCCGATCCGGAATGGAGGTCGAACCAGTTCTTCGATTTCGTCCTGCAGACTTATCTGCTGACGACGAAGATGGCGAACGATCTGGTGAAAAACGCCGAAGGTCTCGATCCGCATACCCGCAAGAAAGCGGAGTTCTACGTCCAGCAGATTAGCAATGCGATGGCGCCGTCGAACTTCGTGATGACCAATCCGGAATTGCTGCGTCATACCGTGTCGTCGAATGGTGACAATCTGGTGCGTGGCATGAAGATGCTGGCCGAAGATATCGCGGCCGGTGGCGGCAATCTGCGCATCCGCCAGTCCGATCCCGACAATCTCGTGGTCGGCGTCAACATGGCGGTGACGCCGGGCAAAGTGATCTTCCAGAACGAGATCATGCAGCTCATTCAGTACACGCCGTCGACACCGAATGTGTTGCGGACACCGTTGCTGATCGTGCCGCCATGGATCAACAAGTTCTACATTCTCGATTTGCGGCCTGAGAAATCCTACATCAAATGGTGCGTCGATCAGGGCGTCACGGTGTTCGTGATCTCATGGGTCAATCCTGACAAGACGCTCGCGCAAAAATCATTCGCCGACTACATGCATCAGGGTCCGTTGGCCGCGATGGACGTCATCGAACAGGTGACGGGCGAACTCAAGGTCCATACCGCCGGCTATTGCGTCGGCGGCACCCTCCTCGCGTCAACACTGGCCTGGCTCGCCGAGAAACGCCGCCAGCGCGTAGCCAGCGCGACGTTTTTCGCGGCACAAGTCGACTTCACCCATGCCGGTGATCTCATGGTGTTCGTCGACGAGGCGCAGATTTCCGCGCTTGAAAAGGACATGCTGCAGGACGGCGTGCTCGATGGCGGCAAGATGGCGATGGCTTTCAACATGCTGCGCTCGAATGATCTGATCTGGTCCTATGTCGTCAGCAATTATCTCAAGGGCAAGCCGCCCTCGGCGTTCGACCTGCTGCACTGGAATTCCGACGCGACGCGGATGCCGGCCGCGAACCATTCTTTCTATTTGCGCAATTGCTACCTCGAAAATCGGCTCTCGACCGGTTCGATGGTGCTCGACAACACATTACTCGATCTCTCCAAGGTCAAGGTGCCGGTCTATAACCTCGCGACCAAAGAGGACCACATCGCGCCAGCGCAGTCGGTGCTGTATGGCTCGCAATTCTTTGGTGGCCCGGTGAAATATGTGCTGTCCGGCTCCGGTCATATCGCCGGAGTCGTCAATCCGCCAGCGTCGGGCAAATATCAATACTGGACCAATGACGCCATCGGCGACATTCCGCTCGATGACTGGATCAAAGGTGCAACCGAGCACAAAGGCTCATGGTGGCCGGATTGGCGGCAATGGTTGGGGTCGATCGACCCCGAAGAAATCCCGGCCCGCAGCGTCGGTAGCGAGGCGCTTCCGGTCATCGAAGATGCACCGGGCAGTTATGTCAGGGTGCGGGCGTAATACTCGCCGCCTGAGTGTCCAAACATCTGCTCATTGGCTCCGTCACAGCCAGCGGCTAAGGTTGGGACGACACAGCCGCGATTCCGCGGCAAGAATTTTGCGAAGGGCTGACACGATGACGCGCGAACTGATCTGGCTGACCTGGACGGTGATCCTCACCGCCGTGATGTGGGTGCCTTACGTCCTGAACAGGCTGATGGTGCGCGGTATCGCCGGCGCGATGGCCAACCCGTCGCGGACCGACCGGCCGCAATCCGAATGGGCCAACCGCATGATGTTCGCGCACGACAATGCGGTCGAGAACCTCATCATTTTCGCGCCGCTGGTGTTGATCCTCAATGCCGCGGATTATTCTACGCAATCGACTGTCCTTGCCTGCGCCGTCTATTTTTGGGCGCGCCTCGCCCATGCCATCGTTTATACGCTCGGCGTTGCCGTCGTGCGCACCCTGACCTTTGCAGTGGGCTTCGGCGCGCAGGTCGTGCTGATACTCGCGATCTTCAAGATCGTCTGAAAATTCAGCGCGAAATAAAAAGGGCCGGGCAGCGATGCCCGGCCCTTTTTAAATTCAACGTAAGCTCAGGACTCGTTAGCCCCAACGCCGCGCGCGTCGAGTATCGCTTGCCCTTGCGGTGTGAGCTTATAGCGATCACCTTCGCCGTCATTCGACGTTGCAGCCTCGACCAGTCCGGCTTCGACAAGGCCGGACAACCGCATCCGTTGGTCGTCCGAAAGAGTCACGCCGGCGGCACGCGCGACATCGACCATGACAGAAATATCGGTATCGCTTGGTTGAGTTTCGGGCATTCATCGCTCTCCTGTCGACGAACAATGCCGCCAGGCGAACATGGTTCAATCCAGCATCAATCCAGACCGAGCATCAGCCGCATGTTCTGGACGGCCGCCCCCGATGCGCCCTTGCCGAGATTGTCAAGCCGCGCAACCAGCACGGCCTGACGATGCGCCTCGCTTGAGAACACATAGAGCTCAAGCCTGTTGGTCTCGTTCAGCGCCTCCGGCTCGATCCGTCCGGCTTTGATTGCGGCATCGTCCAGCGGGATCACCGCGATATATTCGCTGCCGGCGTAACGCTTCGCCAGAGATGCCTGCAAATCAGCACCCGTCGGCTTGCCCGGCAGATCGTCAAGATGCAACGGCACCGACACCAGCATACCCTGTCTGTAATTGCCGACCGAGGGCACAAAAATAGGTCGCCGCGTCAGATGCGAATAAAGCTGCGTTTCCGGGACATGCTTGTGCGCGAAGCCGAGACCGTAGAGTTGGAACGCCGGTGACGTACCGGCCTCATAGCCTTCGATCATCTGTTTGCCGCCACCCGAATAACCGCTCACCGCATTGATAGTGACCGGATGATCGGCGGGCAGAAGCCCCGCATCGACCAGCGGCCGCAGCAGCGCGATCGCGCCGGTCGGGTAGCAGCCCGGATTGGAGACTTTTCGCGCGGCCCGGATATTGTCGGCCTGATCGGGGGCCAGTTCCGGGAAGCCATAAGTCCAATCCGGCGCGACGCGATAGGCGGTCGAGGCATCCAGCACCTTCGGCGCATCGGCACCCATGCCGTCAATCAGAGCAACGGTCTCCTTGGCCGCGTCATCCGGCAGGCACAGGATCACGAGATCGACCTCCGCCATCAGCGCGCGCTTGGCCGCCGGATCCTTGCGCTTGTCGTCGTCGATCAGTCGGACCGCGACATCGCTCTGTGCGGCGAGCCGCTCGCGAATCCCGAGGCCGGTTGTGCCAGACCCGCCATCAACGAAAACGGAGGGCTTTGCAGTTTTGTGGGTCGCGCTCATCACATCGGTCCTTCCAAAGTCACGGTCTTGTCGGTCAAGGATTTCGGCCGCATGGCCTGCATCTGAAATGCGATGTCTCGCGCACCCGCGTGACTCTGATGCGACAGCGCGGTCGAGATCGCCTCGTGGTCGGCGTCGGATTTGTGCTGGTTGAGCTTGAAGCTGCCTTCGACCTCATCCACCACCATCACGAAGCCGACGATCGCCTTCTTCATGGCATCGAGCCGACCCGCCGTCATCTTCGCCGTTGTCCATGGCGGCTTTGGCGCGAGCCAGCCTTCATATTTCGACGACAGCGCGTCGAGATGCGGGCCGAGTTCATGGCCGCAGAGCGCACGCACAGGGCCAGTCAGCTGCACCGCCTGATAGAGCCAGGTCGGCACCTGATCCGGCGAGGCATACCAGTCGGCCGAGACATAGGCATCCGGCCCGTTCACGGCCATCACCCATGACGCTGCGGCATCCGCGAGTTTGACCAGCGGATTCTGACGCGCCAGATGGAAGGCCAGTTGCGGCGTGCCGTCCGCACCGTATTCAAGGCAGAATGGCACGGCGGAGGCAATCGGCTTGCGGCCATCCCACGCGCACAACGTGCCGAAACCGCGCATGG
>JAYUEY010000136.1:0-3978 GCA_043739005.1 Tardiphaga sp. | reverse complement strand
TCGCGGCTTTCGACGCGGCGCAAGACGCCTTTGGGCCGGTCGATGGCGTCGTTGCCAATGCCGGTATCACCTTCAACGGTCGCGCGCTCGACATCGAAATTGCGGACTTCGACCAATTGTTCGCGGTCAATGTGCGCGGAGTGTTCCTGACTGCGCGGGAGGGTGCGCGGCGGATGCGCGCTGCAGGAGTAGCTGATCGCGGGAGAATTGTTCTCATATCGTCTATCACCGCGCAGATGCGCACTCCGGGAACCGTCGCGTATAGCGCTTCCAAGGCTGCGGTTACGCATTTGGGCCGACTTTTGGCACGCGAATGGGCTCGTTCAGGCCCGAATGTGAATCTGCTGTCACCCGGCTATATCGCCTCAGAACTCGCAGCCGAGTGGTTCGAAAGCGAAGGCGGGCACAAGCATATCGAAACATGGCCGCGTCGGCGCATGCTGGACGAAGACGCCCTTGATGCGATGCTCGTTTACCTGCTTTCGGACGAGAGCCGCAACGTGACGGGATCCGACTTCGTCGTTGACGATGGCCAGTCACTATGAGGGACGTCATGACATACGAAACGATACGCTACGAAGTCGCCGAGGGTATCGCGACTGTCACGCTGTCGCGGCCCGACAAGCTCAACGCATTCAACGTGACGATGATGGACGAGGTTCTCGATGTGCTCGATCGGGTCGATGCCGACGATGCCGTACGCGTGGTGATCTTTACCGGAGCGGGGCGTGCTTTTTGCGCAGGTGCGGACCTATCGGAAGGGTCCAAGGCTTTTGTGTTGGAGGGGAACGACGCACCGCTCGGTGCCGATGGGAAGTTAGATTACAGCCGCGAGGCGGCACGCGACGGCGGCGGGATCGTCACGCTGCGGCTGTTCAAGTGTCTCAAACCGGTGATTGCGGCGATCAACGGCCCGGCCGTTGGCTTCGGCGCGACAATGACCTTGGCAATGGATGTCAGGCTGGCCAGCGAGACAGCACGAATGGGATTTGTGTTTGCCCGCAGGGGAATCGTGCCTGAGGCTGCATCGTCCTGGTTTCTGCCGCGCATCGTTGGTATCAGCCAGGCGCTCGAATGGTGCTACAGCGGTAAGGTTTTCGAGGCTGCGGAGGCGCACCGCGGCGGCCTCATCCGTTCGATCCACGCTCCTGCTGATTTGCTTCCTGCGGCCCGCGCGCTGGCGCGCGAATTTGGCGACGGTACCGCACCGGTGTCTGTTGCGCTGGTACGCCAGATGATGTGGCGGGGACTGGGCATGGCTCATCCAATGGAGGCGCACCGCATCGACAGCCGTGGCATCATGGCGCGCGGGCGCAGCGCCGACGCCGCGGACGGCGTTGCGTCGTTCCTTGAAAAACGAGTGCCGGCTTTTCCCGACCGCGTGTCGTGCGACATGCCGGATTATTTTCCTTGGTGGGAGGAACAGCGTTATGATTGAAACCACTTCGAGGTTCCCGATCCGATGTTAGATTCTAACGACGACGGCGTGGAGATTGCCGCGCGCGTGGAACGATTTGTTCGCGAGACGGTCGTGCCGTTCGAGCGCGATCCACGGCGCACGAGCCATGGGCCAAGCGACGAATTGGTCCAGGAACTGCGGCACCTTGCACGGCAAGCCAGCGTTCTCACACCGCATATCGGCACCGATGGCCGGCATCTGACGCACCGTGCAACCGCAAAAGTTCTGCGCGCGGCGGGGCTCTCCCCGTTGGGACCGCTGGCCGTCAATGTCATGGCGCCGGACGAAGGCAATATGTATCTGCTGGGCAAGGTCGCCAGTGCCGAACAGAAGGCGCGCTTTCTCGCACCTCTCGTTTCCGGTGTGGTGCGTTCAGCCTTCTTCATGACCGAGCCTGCGATCGACGACGGTGCCGGTTCCGATCCGTCTATGATGCTAACAACGGCCCGACGTGACGGCAACCACTGGGTCGTCGATGGGCGAAAGGCGTTCATCACGGGAGCCGAAGGCGCGACCGTCGGCTTTCGCCATGGCGAAAGCCGACGGTCGCGCCTTCGGCTCCCGTGATGAACGCCTTTCGCCCATCGACGACCCAGTGGTTGCCGTCACGTCGGGCCGTTGTTAGCATCATAGACGGATCGGAACCGGCACCGTCGTCGATCGCAGGCTCGGTCATGAAGAAGGCTGAACGCACCACACCGGAAACGAGAGGTGCGAGAAAGCGCGCCTTCTGTTCGGCACTGGCGACCTTGCCCAGCAGATACATATTGCCTTCGTCCGGCGCCATGACATTGACGGCCAGCGGTCCCAACGGGGAGAGCCCCGCCGCGCGCAGAACTTTTGCGGTTGCACGGTGCGTCAGATGCCGGCCATCGGTGCCGATATGCGGTGTGAGAACGCTGGCTTGCCGTGCAAGGTGCCGCAGTTCCTGGACCAATTCGTCGCTTGGCCCATGGCTCGTGCGCCGTGGATCGCGCTCGAACGGCACGACCGTCTCGCGAACAAATCGTTCCACGCGCGCGGCAATCTCCACGCCGTCGTCGTTAGAATCTAACATCGGATCGGGAACCTCGAAGTGGTTTCAATCATAACGCTGTTCCTCCCACCAAGGAAAATAATCCGGCATGTCGCACGACACGCGGTCGGGAAAAGCCGGCACTCGTTTTTCAAGGAACGACGCAACGCCGTCCGCGGCGTCGGCGCTGCGCCCGCGCGCCATGATGCCACGGCTGTCGATGCGGTGCGCCTCCATTGGATGAGCCATGCCCAGTCCCCGCCACATCATCTGGCGTACCAGCGCAACAGACACCGGTGCGGTACCGTCGCCAAATTCGCGCGCCAGCGCGCGGGCCGCAGGAAGCAAATCAGCAGGAGCGTGGATCGAACGGATGAGGCCGCCGCGGTGCGCCTCCGCAGCCTCGAAAACCTTACCGCTGTAGCACCATTCGAGCGCCTGGCTGATACCAACGATGCGCGGCAGAAACCAGGACGATGCAGCCTCAGGCACGATTCCCCTGCGGGCAAACACAAATCCCATTCGTGCTGTCTCGCTGGCCAGCCTGACATCCATTGCCAAGGTCATTGTCGCGCCGAAGCCAACGGCCGGGCCGTTGATCGCCGCAATCACCGGTTTGAGACACTTGAACAGCCGCAGCGTGACGATCCCGCCGCCGTCGCGTGCCGCCTCGCGGCTGTAATCTAACTTCCCATCGGCACCGAGCGGTGCGTCGTTCCCCTCCAACACAAAAGCCTTGGACCCTTCCGATAGGTCCGCACCTGCGCAAAAAGCACGCCCCGCTCCGGTAAAGATCACCACGCGTACGGCATCGTCGGCATCGACCCGATCGAGCACATCGAGAACCTCGTCCATCATCGTCACGTTGAATGCGTTGAGCTTGTCGGGCCGCGACAGCGTGACAGTCGCGATACCCTCGGCGACTTCGTAGCGTATCGTTTCGTATGTCATGACGTCCCTCATAGTGACTGGCCATCGTCAACGACGAAGTCGGATCCCGTCACGTTGCGGCTCTCGTCCGAAAGCAGGTAAACGAGCATCGCATCAAGGGCGTCTTCGTCCAGCATGCGCCGACGCGGCCATGTTTCGATATGCTTGTGCCCGCCTTCGCTTTCGAACCACTCGGCTGCGAGTTCTGAGGCGATATAGCCGGGTGACAGCAGATTCACATTCGGGCCTGAACGAGCCCATTCGCGTGCCAAAAGTCGGCCCAAATGCGTAACCGCAGCCTTGGAAGCGCTATACGCGACGGTTCCCGGAGTGCGCATCTGCGCGGTGATAGACGATATGAGAACAATTCTCCCGCGATCAGCTACTCCTGCAGCGCGCATCCGCCGCGCACCCTCCCGCGCAGTCAGGAACACTCCGCGCACATTGACCGCGAACAATTGGTCGAAGTCCGCAATTTCGATGTCGAGCGCGCGACCGTTGAAGGTGATACCGGCATTGGCAACGACGCCATCGACCGGCCCAAAGGCGTCTTGCGCCGCGTCGAAAGCCGCGA
>JAYUEY010000135.1:0-15125 GCA_043739005.1 Tardiphaga sp. | reverse complement strand
CGGCGCCCGCGGCCTTGCTTCGCAAGCAGGACTCGGGAGGTCGGGGGTCAGCGTCCGGGCTCACTACGAAGCCCTGCCACTGGCTGGCTGACGCGGGACAGGCAGCGGCGGCGCAAGCCGCGATGCCGAGGGCGTTCCAGACGGACGCCCGCACGTCCCCGAAAGCACGCTCCCCTGCCAGAAATCGCCGTGGGTGGAGCGCTGCAAAGCGTTGCGCTGCGGATATCAGGGTTTCGCAGCCCGGATGGTCGCGGCGTCACACACCACATGTTGCGCCTTGCGGCGCTCCATCGCCCCTCAATAGCGAGGGGGATCAGTTCATACCCCGGAGCTTCGGCTCGCGGGATCGCGGAGGCGTGTCTTGCATGAAGGGCTGTTTGAAATTTGGACAAGGGTTGAGGCGCAATGCGCTTGCAGCATTGAATGCCGTCAGACGCAAGCTCGACCCGCGTATCCATCATCTTCGCGAGAGGATGGATTGCCGGGTCAAGTCAGACGCGCGCTTCGCGCTGTCGCCCGGCAACAACGACAGCAAACGACGAAATGCCTTGCGCAATTTGAAGCGCCCCCAAAAACCAAAACCGCCCGCGTCTTACGAAGCGAGCGGTTCTGCCATCACAGCGTCAGATCAGATCAACTGCAAATTATCCTTGCGGCTGGCTGCCATCCGGCGAAGGGGTCGCGCGCGGGCGCTGTTGGGCCATGAACTGGTCGAACTCTTCCTTGTCCTTGGCGTGGCGCAGACGATCGAGGAAATCCTTGAATTCGGTCTGCTCGTCTTCGAGGCGGCGCAGCGTCTCCGTGCGATATTCGTCAAAGGCGCGGTTGCCGCTGGTCGGCGGGCCGAAGCCGAAGCCTTGGCCGAAACTGCCGAAGCCGCCCCGGCTTTCCATGCGGCCGCGCATCCGCTCCATCTTGTTCTGCATCCGCTGCATCTTGTTGGCGAAACGATCCTGGCTCCAGCAACCCATTTTTCCGCTCCTTAATGTGAAGAAAAGAAACAAGAGGCCGACCGGCCACCAGAAGATGAAGCCCAGCACGGTGAGCGCGATCCAGCCGGGCGACGGCCGGTAGCTCATACGGGGTTCGTAGACATCGCCAAGAGAACTTTGGCCTTGGGACCCGCGCCATCGATTGTTGACATAAGCGGTGTCGGACATTGACCTCTCCATGAACGGCACCATGCCGTTGTGAATGTAAATAACATTCACATACCTAAACCGTTCCGGGTTTTTGTCAAGATTGGCTTGGCAAGGCTCAATCAACTATTTGGGAGCGCCCCAAGGACCAGAAGGCTTTTTCTCAGCCGTGGTTTCGTTGGCGGGTGGCCGTTGATCGGTCGGAAAGCCGAGCCCGCGCAGGTAGATGAGAACGCCGGCTTCGAGCAGGTCTTCGGCTTCCATCGGCAGCTTGCGCCGCGCCGCATCGCCGCGCCCGAACAGCGACGCGACGCCATGCGACATCGACCAGATATGCAGTGCCATCATCATCGCCGGCGGGCGCGCGACGTTGGGCGGCGTCATCGCAGCGAGGCGCTCGGCGGCGGCACGGATCACGGCGAAAGCACGCTCACTTGCCACTGCCAATGCAGGGTTTTGATCGACAGGACAGCCGGATTCGAACATCGCCGAATAGAACGCCGGCTCGTTCCGCGCGAACCCCAGATAGGCTTTGCCAACCCGCATGAACGCCGACACGGTATCGGGCCGACCATCGTCCCAGGCTTGCGCCAGCGCTTGCTCGAATTGCGAGAAGCCGCGCTCGGCGATGGACGCCAGCAATTCGTCGCGGTCGCGGAAATGCCGATAAGGTGCTGCAGGGCTGACGCCAGCCGAGCGCGCGGCATCGGCGAAGGTAAAGCCCGCAGGACCCTTTTCCGCGATCAGGCCAAGTGCTGCTTGCAGCAGCGCTTCCTTGAGGTTTCCGTGATGATAGCCGCGCGGGGCGCGGCCGCTTTCGTTGCGCCAGCTCATGTGAACAGGTCTTACATGAGCCGCGCGGCAACGTCACTCACGATCGTGTGGCTGGTCAACGAAACTGGCGCAAGCGCGACCCTGACGAGATGCCCGCGCTCGTCCTTGCGCGGGCCGCCAAGGGTGACGTCGTCGAAACTCTACGCGCAGTTCACCATCCACGGCGTGCCGAACTGATCGACACAGTTGCCGAAACCCTTGGCCCAGAAGGTCGGACCGAATGGCATGCTCACACTGCCTTTTTCGGACAAGGTTGCGAAGATCGCCTTGGCCTTCTCGAAATCGTCGATTTGCAGCGACACGTCGAACCCCTGCGGCTTGTTGAAACGATCGGGCGGCACATCAGATGCCATGATCTTGAAGTTGCCCACCTTGATCGCGGCATGCATGACCTTGCCTTTCATCGCAGCACCCATATGGGCTTGCGCATCCGGCGGCGCGTCCTCGACATGCATGATGGCTTCAATCTCAGCGTCGAGCACTTTGGCGTAAAATGTCATCGCCGCTTCGCAATTGCCGTTGAAAAATAGATAGGGATTGACCTGCATGATGGCGTCCTTTTGCTGGCGTGGAATGCCGCGCGGCGTGACCAGCGTGCGTTAACGCCGCTCGGTTGACGACAATATGTCGCCGGGTTCGAACAGCGGTTCGAACGCAGTCAGCCTTCTGACGGGAAGACGTCTCAGCCGGCCGCATGCTGACACGATTTATCAGAACGGCGCGTCACCGAGACCGGCCATGTCGGCAGGGCGCGGTCCGGGCGCATCCCAGCGAAACCGGCGGTCGGCCTCGGTGATTGCAAGATCGTTGATGCTGGCCTCGCGCCGCTGCATCAGGCCATCAGCATCGAACTGCCATTGCTCGTTGCCATACGACCGGAACCACTGGCCGGCAGCATCGTGCCATTCATACTGGAAGCGCACGGCGATACGATTGTCATGAAACGCCCAGAGATCCTTGATGAGCCGATAGTCGTGCTCCTTTGCCCATTTTCGGGTGAGAAACCCGACGATCGCCTCGCGTCCTTGGAAAAACTCATGTCGATTGCGCCAGACGCTGTCTTCCGTATAGGCAAGCGAGACGCGGACGGGATCGCGGGAATTCCAAGCATCCTCGGCCATGCGCGCCTTTTGCGCGGCGGTTTCTTTCGTAAATGGCGGCAGCGGTGGACGCGACATAATGATCTCCGGTTTGTGTTGCGCGGAGAGTATCGTCACTGCCGCAAGAGTCGATGGCGCTTGAACGATTGGCCGATCGTCAAAGCGGATCGGATTGGATGTCCGCTTTCATGGCAATCCGTAGTGCCTTCGGGATCGGGCGCGCACGCCCGCCGGAGACAAAGGCGACCTTCACAGTGGCATCCATCAGCAGGACGTCATGACGGCGCACCTCCTGCCGCAATGTGATCGACGCACCTTTGACGTCGAGCGTTGCGGTTACAATATCGAGCAGATCGTCCATCACAGCGGCTTTCAGGAAATCGATCTGCATCGCGCGCACGACGAAGGCGAAACCGGGTGCTTCGCTGGCGGCTTCGGCGAACAGCGCGCGCTGGTCCGCCCCGAGCAGCCGCAGGAAATTGGTGCGGCCACGCTCCATGAATTTCAGATAGTTGGCGTGGTACACAAGACCGGAAAAATCCGTGTCTTCGTAATAGACACGGACTTGCATGTGATGCTTGCCGTCGCGAATGACGCCGTCGAGGGAGGTCATCGCGAAATTTTCGCGTCGATGTTTGGCTGTCGTGAAATCACTCCTCTTCGCCCTTTCCAAACAGCCCGACCTGTGTCGGATCGCGAGCGGGCGCGGCGAGGCCAAGATGCTTAAATGCGTGGTTGGTCAGCAGTCGGCCGCGCGGAGTGCGTTGCAGATAACCGCACTGGATCAGATAAGGCTCGATAATATCCTCGATGGCATCGCGCGGCTCCGACAATGCCGCCGCCATCGTCTCGACGCCGACCGGACCGCCGCCATAATTCATTGCGATCGTCGTGAGATAGCGTCGGTCCATCGCATCGAGCCCTGCGCTGTCCACTTCCAGCGCGCCGAGCGCATTGTCGGCGATCTTGCGGTCGATCGCATCCGCATCCGCCGCCGACGCGAAATCGCGCACACGGCGCAATAGACGTCCGGCGATGCGCGGCGTCCCGCGCGCGCGGCGTGCAATCTCATTGGCGCCGTCGGCCGTCATGCCGATGCTGAGCACCCGTGCGCCGCGCGTGACAATATGTTCAAGTTCGGCGACGGTATAAAAATTCAGCCGCACTGGAATACCAAAACGATCGCGCAGCGGATTGGTCAGCAGCCCAGCGCGCGTCGTCGCACCGACCAGTGTAAACTTCGCGAGTTCGATCTTCACCGAGCGCGCGGCCGGGCCTTCGCCGATGATGAGATCAAGCTGGAAATCCTCCATTGCCGGATAAAGCACTTCTTCAACAGCCGGGCTCAGCCGATGGATTTCGTCGATGAAAAGCACGTCGCGCTCTTCGAGATTGGTCAGCAGCGCAGCAAGGTCGCCGGCTTTGGCAATGACAGGTCCAGATGTCGCGCGAAACCCGACGCCTAATTCACGCGCGACGATCTGCGCGAGCGTTGTTTTGCCCAATCCGGGTGGTCCGACGAACAGCACATGATCGAGCGCTTCTTTGCGCTTGCGTGCGGCATCGATGAAGATTTGCAGATTGGCACGCGCCTGTTGCTGGCCGACGAATTCGGACAGGGTCTGCGGACGCAGCGAAGTATCGCCGATATCGTCGGCGCGGCGCTCAGGCGTCACGATGCGAGAAGGCGTGGTCATTGAAGGGCGCTCACTTCGCCAGTTCCTTCAACCCGAGCCGGATCAGCATGGCGGTCTCGGCACCTTCTCCTGCCGAGCGCGACGCCGCAGCAATTGCAGCCGAGGCCTGCGGCTGGCCGTAACCGAGATTGACCAGCGCCGAGATTGCGTCGGACACAGGGCGTGGTGCGGTTCGGTCGTCAACCGATCCTGCAAGCTGCGCAATCACCGGATCGACGCTGGCGAATGCGGGTGCCTTGTCCTTCAACTCCGCGACGATGCGTTCGGCGACCTTCGCGCCGACGCCCGGCGTACGTGAAATCGCGACCTTGTCCCTGAGAGCGATCGCATTTGCGAGATCAGCCGGCGGCAAGGTCGATAGCACCGCGAGCGCGACCTTGGCGCCGACACCCTGCACGGTCTGCAACAGCCGAAACCATTCGCGTTCCATGTCGCTACGAAAACCGAACAGCTTGATTTGGTCCTCGCGCACGTAAGTCTCGATCGACAGCACCGCTGCTTCGCCAGTCTGCGGCAAAGCCTGCAATGTGCGTGAGGCACAATACACTTGATAGCCGACACCTTGCACATCAAGGATCACGTAATCCTCGCCGTAGCTGTCGATCAGCCCTTTGAGCTTGCCGATCACAGCGCCGCGACCCGCGCCAGCAAGGCCGCGCTCTTGCGATGATGCGCGTGAGTGATCGCGATGGCTAAAGCATCGGCGGCATCGGGCGAGTCCGGTGCGGCCTTCGGCAGCAAGATTCTTATCATCATCTGGATTTGTGCCTTATCGGCATGGCCAGCGCCGACCACGGTCTTCTTGACTTGATTGGGTGCATATTCCGAAACCGTCAGCCCAACCAGCGCCGGAGCTAGCATTGCGATGCCGCGCGCCTGCCCCAGCTTCAGGGTCGCGACGCCGTCTTTGTTGACAAAAGTCTGCTCGATCGCAGCCTCGATCGGCACGAACTCCGCCAGCACCCTGGCGAGGCCCTGATGGATGAGCAACAATCGCGACGCCAGCGGCAGCAATTCGGACGTCTCGACCGAGCCGCACCCGACATAGATCAGCCGGTTGCCGTCGCTTTCGATCACGCCCCAGCCGGTGCGGCGCAGGCCTGGATCGATGCCCATGATGCGAATCGGAATGCCCATCGCGGGATGCTACTGCAAAGTCACAACAGCGTCCCGCGCAGGAACAAAAGAGCGACGCTGAAATAAATCATCAGCCCGGTGACATCGACCAGCGTCGCCAC
The DNA here is from genome assembly GCA_043739005.1 of Tardiphaga sp. Taxonomy (GTDB): domain Bacteria; phylum Pseudomonadota; class Alphaproteobacteria; order Rhizobiales; family Xanthobacteraceae; genus Tardiphaga. The sequence continues at coordinate 9,117 of JAYUEY010000135.1, read as the reverse complement.
GAAAGGTGCCGATGCGCTGGCGGGATCGAAGCCGATCTTTTGCAAGATGAACGGCAACATCGAGCCGACCAACGAGCCGAACGTCACGACACCAACCAATGCGCCGGCAACGGTCGCGCCCACCAGAAGCCAATGCTCGCCATAATCGTAAATGCCCGCCTTCTGCCAGATCCAGACACGGCCAAAGCCGATCACGCCGAGCGCCGCGCCGAGAATCAGACCCGTCGGCAATTCACGGATCGCGACGCGCCACCAGTCACCAAGCTTGACCTCGCGCAGTGCCAGCGCACGGATTAGCAGCGACGTCGCCTGCGAACCGGAATTGCCGCCCGAACTCATGATGAGCGGAATAAACAGCGTCAACACGATCGCCTTTTCGAGTTCGCCCTCGAAATGCTGCATGACACTAGCGGTCAGCATCTCGCTCAGAAACAACAGCCCGAGCCAGCCGCCGCGCTTCTTCAGCATCGCGCCCATGCCGAGCTGCATATAAGGCTCGTCGGTCGCGGTCATGCCGCCGAATTTCTGAACGTCCTCGGTGTTTTCCTCGATGATCGCATCGATGATGTCGTCGACCGTGACGATGCCGAGCACATGGCCGGATTTGTCGAGCACCGGCACCGCGAGCAGATCGTATTTGGTGATGAGGCGTGCGACGTCCTCGCGGTCGATCAGCGGCGAGGTCGTGATCGGCGCGCTCAGGGCCGCGACCGTCATGATATTGGCGTCGGGCTCGCCCGCGATCAGGCGACGCAGCGTGACCGCACCGATCAGCCGACGCGTGATCGGCTCCAGCACATAGATCGCGTAGACCGTTTCGCGGGTGCGCTCGACCTGCCGGATGTGCTGCATGACCTGCGCTACCGTCCAGTTTCCGGGCACGCTGACGAATTCCGTCGTCATCATCGCGCCGGCGGTATTGTCGGGATAGGATAACAGCCCATTGATTGTCTGGCGCGTCGCCGCATCCAGCCGCTGCATGAGATCGATGCGGACCGGCTCGTCGAGCAGTTGGACCAGATCGGCCGCCATATCCGACGACATGCCGGCGAGATAGATTGCGGCCGTGTCGCGCGGCAACGTCTCGATAATCTCGGCACCGAAGTCGAGTTCGGGCTTGTCGAGGATCTGGAATGCCGTGTCCTGCGGTAGCAATTGCAGCAGCGTGGCGGCTTCGTCGGGCGCCAGTCGGTTGATTTCTTCGACGTTGTCAGCGACGTGCTCAGTGCTCAGCCGCGCGACCAGCGCAGCCATATCGAGAGCGCCGTCGGGCGCGGTGTTGGTATCCGTCATAGGCTCACCTGTGTGGTCCGCCGGCAACACGCCGCGGTCGATGAGCGCAACAGCTCAGACCAAGGGCATCGCCGGCCAGATCGATGGACTGTCGCTAGGCATAATCGAGGGGTTTCCAGTGATGCGGCACGACTGCAGGTTCGCGCGCCGCTCGCGGCTGAAATGGGCCTTCGCGGCTATGGCGTCAAGGACAAAGCGGTCAGGGACAAGGCGGAGATCGTATGGGGCCGGATTACCCACCCATCTTGGCAACAAGCGCGTCGGAGACCTCGAAATTCGCATAGACATTCTGCACATCGTCATGCTCGTTCAACAGATCAATCAGCTTGATCAGTTTCTCGCCGGTCTCGTCATCCACAGCGATGGTGTTCTGCGGTTTCCATGTCAATTGCGCCTTGCGCGCTTCGCCGAATTTCGTCTCCAGAGACTTGGCGACCTCTCGGAACGTATCCTGCGCGGCATAGACCTCGTGACCATTCTCGGACGATACGACGTCATCAGCGCCGCCGTCGATCGCGGCTTCGAGCATCGCGTCGTCAGACGCCGCCTTGACGTCATATTCGATGATGCCGACATGATCGAACATGAAGGACACCGAGCCGGTTTCGCCGAGATTGCCACCTGACTTCGTAAAGTATGATCGGATGTCTGATGCTGCCCGATTGCGATTGTCGGTCAACGCTTCGACAATGACGGCGATGCCGCCGGGGCCATAACCTTCATAGCGAATTTCATCGTAATGCTCCGACTCGCCGCCGATTGCCTTCTTGACGGCGCGCTCGATCGAATCTTTCGACATATTTTCCTGCCGCGCGGTGATGATCGCCGCGCGTAGCCGCGCATTCATCGCGGGGTCGGGCTGGCCCATTTTCGCGGCAACGGTGATTTCACGCGCCAGCTTGCTGAACAGCTTGGACTTCTGAGCATCCTGCTTGCCCTTGCGGTGCATGATGTTTTTGAATTGGGAATGGCCGGCCATGCGGACGTCTTTCTGAATGGTATCGCGGCTGACGAAGCAGCACGAAAACCGTGCAAGAGACGGGCTTATAGGTCAAGACATGGGCCAAATCAAAGGGTTGGTGGATGGAGCTGGAAAGCTGGAGCAGCGGGCCGAAAAAGACAGGCAGCGTTAAGTTAACGCGCCTTTCATTATAAACAGGCAAGCTTGGCCCATTGAATCAGGTAGCATTTCCGATGGCTTTTGCATTTTTCCGAAAACATCCGTCAATGCCTACCGCACCAGCCGATTTGCCGATTGCATGTGAAATAGAAGTCGTCGCGCAGCCGGAGGTGGCGACCGTCGATCCCGCGCGGGATATCCTTGACCTGCTGGACCTTGAATTACAGGCGATGACGCGACAACTCGAACGCGCCACCGACAAGGTCGCGAACGGCACGCAGTCGACGTCCGACAAGCTCGGCATGATCCGCGAGCGAACAGATGCACTCACCGGTCGTGCCAGCGCGGCGCGCAACACGGCAGCGACCTTCACACAGGCCGCCGACAAGTTTACCCGCTCGGCGGGCAATATTGGTGCCCAGGTCCGCGACGCCAGCCGGCTGGCGGAAGACGCCGCGAGCGCCGCCCGCGAAGCTGGGCTGATCGTCGATCGGCTGCGCGATTCCTCGGCCGCGATCGGAAACGTCGTCAACCTCATCGCTTCAATCGCACGGCAGACGACGCTGCTGGCGCTGAACTCGACCATCGAGGCTGCTCGCGCCGGTGAGGCCGGGCGCGGATTTTCCGTTGTCGCCACCGAGGTCAAGGCGCTTGCGGTGCAAACCCAAAAAGCGACCGAGGAAATCCGTCGCAAGATCGAAACCTTGCAACTCGACGCCACGACTTCGATCGAGGCCGTCCAGCGGATCGCCAATTCCATCGACGCGATCCGCCCGGTGTTCCAGAGTGTTAACAACACGGTCGAGGATCAGGGGCAGACCACCGAAGAAATGGCGGTCAACGCCGCCACCACGTCGGATTTCATCGTCTCCGTTTCGGACTCGGCCGGTGATATCAACAGCGTTAGCAAGGACGCAGAAGAGCACGGCGAACAGGTCGCTGCCGCCGGCCGCGCCGTCGCTGGCTGCGTCGAAAAACTGAAAAGCCGCTGCGCGGTCTTGCTGCGACAACATAGCTCCGCATCGAACAATGGACGCGCACCGATACCTTGCAGCATCGACATAAAGATCACCATATCCGGTCGGACAGTATCGGCGTTGGTTTACGAGTTGTCGCGCAAAGGCCTGCTGATTGGCGGCGCAGATGCGGCATCGCTGCCCCTTCATCAAATACTGAATGCCGACATCGACGGCATCGGTGCCTGCAAGATCAGGATTAGCGACCAGACCGAGTTCGGCGCGCAATCCGACTTCGTCGGCAACAACGCTGCTTTGATCGAAGGTATCGAAGACAAATTGTTCAATTTGCATGACGAAAATGCCGAGGGGATCGCCCGTGCGATGGATGCCGGCGGCGTCGCCACAAGAATCTTCGAAAACGCCATCGCGAACGGTCAGATTGGCATCGACGACCTGTTCGATACGAACTACGTCCCGATCGAACATTCGAACCCACCGCAATTCCTCAGCCTGTTCACGGAATTCGTCGAACGTGAATTCAGCGAATTGCAGGACTCGCTGTTGGCGATGGACCCGCGCCTGCGCTTCTCGGCGCTCGCCGATCGCAACGGCTACGTCGCGATGAACAACAAATACTGTTCGTTGCCGCAACGCTCCGGCGATTCCGCTTGGAACGTCACCAACTGCCGCAATCGGCGGTTTTTCAACGACGCCGCCGGGCTTGCGGCCGCCCACAATACTCGAACCTATTTCATACAGAGCTATCCGCGTGACATGGGCAACGGCGTGCGGGTGAGGATGCGCGAAATCTGCGTCCCGATCCGCATCGACGGCAGGCATTGGGGCGTATTCCGTACCGCTTACGTGCTGTAACGCGACCACATCGCGCGGATCAGTCGGTCCAGAAATCAGGCTGTGCCTGTGACAGTCGCCCGCCGAGGCGGACCGGTGCGATCTTGATCGCAAATCCGGTTTTGTCGTCGGTTTCGACCGCGACGCCGCTCAACGTTGCCGGCCCGAAAGCTGGCTCGAAGCGCCCCGACGGAATGCCAGTCGTGAAACGCCGCACCGGCTCGTCCTTTTGCATCCCGATCACGGAATCATAATCGCCGGTCATGCCGGCGTCAGTCATGTAGGCCGTGCCGCCCTTGAGGATTTGGTGATCGGCGGTCGGCACATGGGTATGCGTGCCGACGACGAGGCTGGCGCGGCCGTCGCAGAAATAACCCATGCCCTGCTTCTCGCTTGACGCCTCGCCGTGGAAATCGACCACGATCGCGTCGACAGCTTCGCGCAACGGACAGGCATCGAGTTCGCGGCCGATCGCGGCGAAAGGATCGTTCAACGGCTCCATGAAAACGCGGCCCATCGCATTAATGACGAGCGCCTTCGCGCCGTTCTTGGCATCCACCATCGCAGCCCCACGTCCGGGCGTATAGCGCGGGAAATTCAGCGGGCGGATGAGGCGCGGAGCGCGCTCGATAAAGACCAGCGCCTCTTTCTGATTCCAGGCATGGTTGCCGAGCGTGACGGCGTCCGCGCCGGCCTCGATGAAATCATTGTAGATCGACTCGGTAATGCCGAAACCACCGGCGGCGTTCTCGCCATTGACAATCACGAGATCGAGTTTCCAGTCAGTGACGAGGCCGGGCAGCCGGTCGAGGATTGCATTGCGGCCAGTCTTGCCGACGACGTCGCCGATGAACAGGATACGCAACTTACAGGCTCCGGAAGTCGATGGTGTCATGTTCCGTTAGCACGAAATCCAGCGTTGCGTCGTGGGCCGTGGCTGGCACGCGCTCGATTTCCTGCACGGCAAAAGCAATGCCGATCGCGACGATCGTCTTCTGCGCCCGCAGGTCTGTCAGTGTGCGATCATAGAGCCCAGCGCCATAACCGATCCGATGGCCGTGACGATCGAACGCCGCGAGCGGCACCAGTACGATGTCGGGAGCCATTTGTTGGGCGACGTCAGGCGGTTGCGAGATGCCCAGCGGTCCCTTTTGGAGCGCCGTATCATCGGTCCAGGCGCGGAATGTGAGCGGCATATCACGCGCGCCAATCACCGGCAGCACCAGCCGCGCGCCCTGTTTTTCAAGCGCCTTCATCAGTGGCCGTGGATCGATTTCGCTGCGGATGGGCCAGAAGCCAGCGAGGACTGCGCTTGCTTGGATGCGGACCGGCAAACTGCGTGTCTCGATGATGCGCGCGGCTGCATCGCGGTGGTCACTTGATAGTGCATCGCGTTTGGAAAGCGCAATCGCGCGAAGCTGGGCTTTCGGAAGGTCTGATACAAGCGGTGTCATTCGCTCTTATAAAACGCCGTCATCGTCGGCGAAAGCGGGTGAACCAGTATTCCAGAGTGTTGAGGATCGGCGTACTGGATTTTCGCTCGCGCGCATTAGGCTCCGCCGATCGTGCCGACGGGAATCATCGGCGTTGCGCATACAACCGCCTCAAAAAAGTGCGAAGCCACGAAAGCCGTTGGAACACTCGATCCCGGAGCACCTACGAAAGTAGGTGGGCACCATGTGACCGGATCCACGGACCCGGCCAGGGACAGTTCCCGTGAGGATCGATAAGGCCCCGGGGATATGTGGTTCCTGACGTGCGACGCAGCCTCGCTTCGCCAATGTAGGCGCGATGGCGGCGTTACGCCAGTGCCGCCTAACCCATCGCGATGCCGCCGCCGATGGTGCGGTTCAGCACCTGCGTCGTTTTCTCGATGCGGTCGGCGGCCGCATTCAAGGCGGCCGCAACGGCGCTCTGCGTTGCCCGGGCACGGTCTGAGGCGACGACACGGACGTCGCGCAGCGCGTTGAGTTCCTCTTCCAGCGCGCGAATCCTTGCCTGCGCATCGACCAACTCGTCGGCGACCATCAAGGCCGCCATCACGGTCAGGCGGCCGTCGCCTATCTCGCCGAATTTGCCGCGCAGGCTTTCGACGCGGACTTCAAGACCGTCAGCCAGTTTGAGCAGCCGGGTTTCCTGCCCAGGTTCGCAAGCCATGCGGTATTGCCGGCCATTGATGGTGACGTTGATGTGGCTCACGGCGTGTCCTCCGCATCGAGCACCAGCCTTATCGTGCCAATCGCTGCGTCGAGCCGTTCGGCGATCTCGCGATTGGCGCGTTCCAGCCGGCGCGATTTTACTAGCGTACTGTCGAGTTCGTCGGCCAGCCGCGAGCGATCCGCACCGAGCGCCTGAATCCGCGACGCCAACTCGTCCTCGTCGCGATCGGCTTCGCGCCGGCGCTCGACGGCATTGTCCAGCGCGTCGAGTGCCGTCATCAGCCGCCGGGTCGCCGCATCGATCTCAGCGGCGGACTCCGGTGTCGCGGATGGGTTGGCGGGACGATCATTCATCGCGATGACGCAGCACTTTTGATTTGAAGCCGGAAGGGACTTTCCACCGCCTGCAGAAATTGCCGCGCGGCGAATGGCTAGGTGTTGAAATTTACGTGTCCTGCAAGCCGAGCGCAACGCCGCGGCGCTCGCTATGCACCGCAAAGCGGTTGCAGGCATTTGGACTCTCGCGAAAGCTGATGCTATCCAGCATTCCCCTTTTCATGTCCCTCGTAATGCAGGCTCCCCCATGTCGCGCGTCGATCACTCCCAGATGGCCAATGCAATCCGCGCTCTGGCGATGGACGCCGTCGAGCAGGCCAAATCGGGCCATCCCGGCCTGCCGATGGGCGCGGCCGACATGGCGACCGTGCTGTTCACGCAGTTCCTGAAATTCGATGCCGCCGATCCGAAATGGCCGGATCGCGACCGTTTCGTGCTCTCGGCCGGCCACGGCTCGATGCTTCTGTATGCGCTGCTGTATCTGACCGGAAACGAGCAGATGACCATCGACCAGATCAAGCGTTTCCGCCAGATGGGTTCGCTGACCCCCGGCCACCCGGAGAATTTCCACACCAAAGGCATCGAGACCACCACCGGACCTTTGGGTCAGGGCATCGCCACCGCCGTCGGCATGGCGATGGCCGAGCGGCATCTCGCCGCAGAGTTCGGTGGCGACCTCGTCGATCACCACACCTATGTGATTGCGTCGGACGGCGACCTGATGGAAGGCTTGAGCCAGGAAGCGATCGCGCTTGCCGGCCATCTCAAGCTCAACCGCCTGATCGTCCTATTCGACGATAATGGCATCTCGATCGACGGATCGATCTCGCTGTCGGATTCGGTCGATCAGGTGAAACGCTTCGAGGCTGCCGGCTGGGCCGCCGAACGCATCGACGGCCACGATCAAAAAGCCATTGCCGACGCGCTGACCCGCGCGCAAAAGGCAGATCGCCCTTCATTGATTGCCTGCAAAACAGTGATCGCCTTCGGCGCGCCGACCAAGGCCGGGTCTGAAAAGTCGCACGGCTCGCCTCTTGGCGCAGAAGAAATCGCCGGTGCCCGAAAGAAGCTTGGTTGGGACGCGCCAGCGTTCGAAATCCCAACGGACATTCTCGAAGCTTGGCGCGCGGCTGGCTCGCGCGGCGCAACCTCGCATCAGGAGTGGTCGAAGCGAATCGGCAAAGCCGATGCTGCCAAGCGTTCGGAGTTCGACCGACGCACCAAGGGCGAATTGCCGAAAAAGGCATTGGCCGACGCGGTTAAGAACATGAAAGCCGACCTCGTGGCGTCGCCAAAGGACATCGCGACCCGCATCGCGTCGGAAAACGTCATCAATGTGCTCGTTGCGGCGGTGCCCGAAATGATCGGCGGTTCGGCAGACCTCACCGGCTCAAACAATACCCGTGCCAAGGGCATGGTGTCCGTCTCGGCGAATAATTACGGTGGCCGCTTTGTACATTACGGCATCCGCGAACACGGCATGGCGGCGGCAATGAACGGCATGGCGCTGCATGGCGGCGTCATTCCCTATTCCGGCACGTTTCTCGTCTTCTCCGACTATCTCCGACCGGCGCTGCGCCTCGCCGCTTTGATGGGCGAGCGCGTGATCCATGTGTTGACGCATGATTCGATCGGTCTCGGCGAAGATGGCCCGACCCATCAGCCAGTCGAGCACCTTGCTGCGATGCGTGCGATCCCGAACCTCAATGTCTTCCGGCCGTGCGACACCGTCGAGACGCTCGAATGCTGGCAGTTGGCGCTTGAGGCGGAGCATCGCCCGAGTGCATTGGCACTGACCCGCCAGAACCTGCCGCAACTCCGCCTGACCGACGATGTCGACAACAAATGCGCCGCTGGCGCTTATGAGTTGGCTGCAGCAGAGGGCGGCGAAGCCGACGTCTCGATCTTCGCGTCCGGTTCGGAAGTTGAAATCGCGATGAGCGCGCGCAAACTGCTCGGCACCAGGGGTATCAAGGCCCGCGTCGTCTCCGTGCCTTGCATGGACCTGTTTCTTGAGATCGATGCAGCCAAACGCGCGGCCGTGATCGGCAACGCAAAGGTCAAGGTCGGCATCGAGGCCGCCGTGCGCATGGGCTGGGACGCCATCATCGGCATGGATGGCATCTTCATCGGCATGAGCGGATTCGGTGCCAGCGCCCCATATAAGGAACTGTACAAGCATTTCGGCATCACGCCGGACGCTGTCGTCGATGCCGTGGCAGCGCGTCTGGGCGCGAAATAACCGTAACGATCCATTCTCAATTCTGACGCATTGCAACGTGCGATCTTTCGGGGCAATTGCCGCCTTGTGTTTCGACATCTACGCTGACCTGATCCCGTGCCGCCCACCACTCGCCAAAAGAAGCCAGTGTGCCGAACCAGGCTGTCGGCTTCATTT
>JAYUEY010000134.1:0-18775 GCA_043739005.1 Tardiphaga sp. | reverse complement strand
TTCGGAGATCATCGGCAGCGTGTTGCGCCGTGCCGAGAAAATCCTCGTTTGCCATCCTGTGACACTCGACGTCGCGCCGAACCTGCCGATGCTCGATCTCGATGCGGTTTTGTTCGAACAGGTGTTGTTCAATCTTTTGGACAATGCCGCAAAGTATGCGCCCGCTGATACCTCGATCGTGCTGCGCGCCAAGCGCGACGGGAATTTCGTGACGCTGCAGATCATCGACGAGGGCGAGGGGATCACGCCCGGCGATCTCGATCATGTGTTCGACAAATTTTATCGTGCCAAGAAAGGCGATCAGGTTCGCGCGGGAACTGGTCTCGGGCTTGCGATCTCGCGCGGCTTCGTGGAGGCGATGCGCGGTACGGTTCAAGCGACAAATCGCAATGACCGCAGCGGGGCGGTGCTGACCATCCGGCTGCCGATTCCCGCGGCCGCTGCCGCGCTGGATACTGCCGCATGAGCGCTGCCCCTTTGAAAGTGCTCGTCATCGACGACGAGCCGCCGATCCGCAGATTATTGAAAATGGGTCTCGGCACGCGGGGCTACGAGATTCTTGAAGCCGGTAACGGCAAGGCCGCGCTTGAAATGCTTGCGCAGTCGCCGGCGCTCGTGATCCTCGATCTCGGTCTGCCCGATATGGCCGGGCATGATCTGCTGCGCACCATTCGTGCCCGCGACGAGCAGGTGCCGATCGTCGTGCTGTCCAGTCGCGACGACGAGGCTGGCAAGGTGATGGCGCTTGATCTCGGCGCGGATGATTATCTCACCAAGCCGTTTGGCATGGATGAGTTGCTGGCGCGGATGCGTGCAGCGTTGCGGCATCAGTTGCAGGTTCAGGGCGAGCGGCCGCTGTTTCGCTCGGGCGATCTGTCGGTCGATCTGGTGCGGCGGATCGTCAAGCGCGGCGACATGGATGTGAAACTGTCGCCAAAGGAATATGAGCTGCTGCGCGTGCTGGTGCAGCATGCCGGCAAGGTGCTGACGCATCGCTTTTTGCTGAAGGAATTGTGGGACGAACTCACCGACGCGCAATATCTGAGGGTCTATGTCCGGCAATTGAGGCAGAAAATCGAAACCGATCCCGAACGTCCGCAATTGGTGCTGACCGAAACCGGGATTGGCTACCGGTTGCGGGCGATGGATTAGAGAAAAGAAAAGACCGGCAGGAAACTTCCTGCCGGTCTGAGACGTATCAAACAGATGTCGATAACATCCGCCTGTTTAGAACGTGTTCTTCGTCATGCCGGCCTTCTGGGCGCGGGCGTAGCTCTTGCAGGCACCGCGCATGTCGCCGTTCGACATCTGCGTGTTGGCCATGCCGACTTCTTTCATCATGGCCATCTTGGCGGGGCCGTCGGCCATCATACCGCCAGCCGTGACGGATTTCGCCATGTTCTCACCGGAGCAGGACATCATTTTTGCGGAAGCTGGGTTGGCGGCGAGAGCGGCAATAAAAATAGCGGCGGTCGCAGTAATCATCTTCATTGGAATTCCTCCATGGAAATTTCTGCTTCTGATCGAAGCAATTAAAGAACACGTTGTTCGAGGGACTATGTTTCATACGAGATCTTTGTTCCATCAATGGGCGGAAGGTTCATGAAAAAACTCAACTGGCTTGTGGCTGTCTTTCTTATTTTTGCATCGCCTGCCGTCGCTGGAGATGATGTTGCAGCCGCTCAATCGATCATTCGCTCGCAATTGGCGGCGATGGATCGTGATGATGCTGCAAGCGCCTATTCGTTTGCATCGCCAGAGATTCGCGGGATGTTTCAGGAGGCAGACAGTTTTATGACGATGGTGCGCCGCAACTATGCGGCGGTCTATCGGCACAAAAGTTTCGAGTTCGGCGAAAGCCGCGCAGAAAGCGGCAAGGTGATTCAAGTGGTCACGATCGTCGATGCCGAGGGCGTGCCGTGGCAGGCGATTTATACGCTGGGGCAGCAGTCCGACGGCAGCGTCAAAATCACGGGATGTTCGATCAAGGCGATCGGCACGCCTGCCTGACAAGCAGCGCCTAACGAAGCCTGCCTGAGCTCGCGGCCTCATCATGCACCAGCGAGGCTTGACGGCCGGCTCCAGGGTCGTCTTTCTGTCCCGCATTGCAAGCGGGATGATGACGACGAAGCCGAAACCATAAAGTCGAAACCATGAAGCTAAAACGATGAAGCTGAAACCATGAAGCCGTTGTCGATCTCGATCCTGACGGTTTGCGGCGTCGATGAAATTCCCGCCCAGCGCGACCGCGCCGTGACCCATGTTCTGTCGCTACTCGATCCCGGCTGGCCGGAGATCACGTCATTTTCTGAGTTTGCCGCCCATCGACGTGCGGTCATGCACTTCCACGATATTATCGACGAAGACCCGGAGAAATCCGCGCCGACCAAAGCCGATGTCGCGAAGATTCTAACATTCGGCGCGGAGCTGGCCGAAGAGCAGGCGCAGTTCACGGCGGGACATCTGCTGGTGCATTGTCAGATGGGGATTTCGCGCTCGACGGCCGCGATGCTGATGCTGCTGACGCAGATGTATCCCAATGAAAGCGAAGACGAGCTTTTTGCGCGGCTGCGCCAAATCAGGCCGCAGGCGTGGCCGAATTCGCGCATGGTCGGTTTTGCCGACGATTTGCTTGGCCGCAAGGGACGGTTGTTGGCGGCACTTGGCCCGCATTACAGCGAAGCGCTGAAATTCGAGCCGAAATATCGCGAATGGATGCCGATGCTCGGGCGCGGTCGCGAGTTGGATCTCGCGCTGGCGGCATAAATCCTAGCGCGTGCGGGCATCGGCATCGGGCGGCGTCTCCGGCTGCCAGTGCCAGGCGTCCCCGCGAAAGCGATAATGTCCGAGCAGATCGCCCTCGGTGTCCATCCCCTGCGCGAGGATCGGCATGTCGTCGGAGGCGTAGCTTCGGACTTCGCCGTCATGCGGCCCACCCTTGCACGGCCCGTTATAGTCGTCGCTCATGTCGCCTCCTTGTGGGGTCCGGATTTTCGCAGGGCTAACGCACGGATGACCGCGATGATCCCGCGAGTCGCTTTGCTTCGCGTCAGCGCCCGGTAAAGACCGGCGCGCGCTTCTCGATGAAATGCTTGACGCCTTCCTTGAAATCCTCGCTGGCGAAAGAGAGCTGCATTTCGTGGTCGGCCGATGCGATTGACTCCTGCAGGGTCTGGAACGGCACCTCCCACAATTGTTTTTTGATCACGCGCAAGGAGCGCGGCGACGATAGCGTTGCGAGGTCGCGGGCATAGGCCAGCGTATCGGCTATCAACTGGTCGCCGGGCACGACGCGGTCGAGCAGACCGATTCGGAGCGCTTCATCGGCCGCGACCTTGCGTGCCGATAGCAGCAGATCGGCCGCTTTCGAGTGTCCGACGAGGCGCGGCAACAGCCACGAGATGCCGTGTTCGGCGATCAGCCCGCGCCGCGCGAACGCGCTCGAAAACACCGCCGTATCCGAGCCGAACCGCATATCGCAATACAGCGCGATCACCATGCCGAGCCCGGCGCAGGGACCGTTGACGGCAGCGATGATCGGCTTCGGCACCGCCGCGAAATAGGCCTGGCGATGCTGGAAATCCGCGCGCACGGATGTATCGAACGGCGTCTCCGATTCGATTTTCGCCTCGGCACCGTCATTGCTCAGGCTGGAGAGGCGGTTTATATCCGCGCCGGCGCAGAAGCCGCGTCCCGCGCCCGTCAGCACGATGACGCGAACCTTGTCGTCGTCGGTGGCGGCGCGCATCGCGGCCTTGACCTCATCGGCCATCACCGGGGTCCACGCATTGAGCTGGTTCGGACGGTTCAGCGTGATCGTCGCGACATGATCAGCGACGGCGTATTCGATTTCGGCATATGACATGGTTTCGTCCCTGTTCGTTTTCTGTTGGCCTGTTGTCGCGCCGAGCGTTCGATGCGTCAACCGGTGTGCAGTGCATCACAAAGCGGAGGCACGACCGGCTTGCAATCCGAACGGGATGGCCTAGAATTTATCGAAAGATAAATAAGACGCGATCAGGGGTGTGGGATGAAGGTTCTCGGATTCAATCATTTGTCGATCGGCGCGAAAGATCTCGACAAGTCCGCGCAGTTCTATCAGTCGATTCTTGGGATGGAACTGATCCCGACCTATAATTTCGGCTTCAAGACACGCTATCTGCGCTGTGGCGACCTGCAATTGCATTTGTTCGATCTGGAAGATCATGTGCCGATGTACCAGCACTTTGCACTCGACGTGGACGATTTTCATGCGGTCTATGATGCAGCCAAGGCGATCGGCGCGCTCGACGCGGTCGCGTTTCGTAATCCTGTCAATGAATTGCCGGATGGTTGCGTTCAGATGTATCTGCGCGACCCCGGCGGCAATCTGGTCGAGATCGACTGGCCGGATGTGACGACGCTCGACCGCGCGCGGATTCCCGAGATGAAGCTGTTGTCGGAATTCGCGACGCAGGACGTTGAGGGGCTGAAGGCCTCGCTTTACCTCGACCGTCCGCACATGAAGCCGGCAAAGCGTTGACCACGCAGGAGGCGAACATCTTGTCCACGCCGTCGATCATGTCAGTCAACCGTATCGAACCGGCGCACGCTGAAAGCGATGCTTACGCATTGCTGATGGCGCGCACCAAGGCGTTGCTACCGACGCTGCGCGCGCGTGCCACACTCACCGAGGAGATGCGTCGATTGCCGCCGCAGACCGAGCGCGATTTGCATGAAGCAGGCTTGTTTCGGATGTTGCAGCCGAAGCGCGTCGGCGGCTCGGAGCTCGATTACGTTGCGATGGTCGATTACGCCGAAGTCGTCGGCATGGCCGATGCGTCAGTAGCTTGGAATCTCGCCAACCTCGCTAGCCATCACTGGATGCTCGGCATGTTCGATCCTCGCGCGCAGGATCTGATCTGGACCGAGAACCCCGATGCGCTGATCGCATCGTCGTTTATCTTTCCGGCCGGGCGGGCCAAGAAAGTGGAGGGCGGTTATATGCTGTCGGGCCACTGGCCGTTTTCGTCGGGCGTCGATCCCAGCACATGGAATATGCTCGCCGGAATCGTGGCGTCTGATGACGAGGCCGACGGCGTTGAATATCGCGTCTTTTTGTTGCGGCAGGATCAATATCGAATTCTTGATACCTGGCACGCGACCGGCCTGAAAGGCACCGGCTCGAACGATGTCGAGGCGAAGGATGTCTTCGTGGCGGATTATCTCACACTTGCCGTCAAGGATGTCGGCGGTGGGCCGACGCCGGGCAGTCGGGTCAATCCCGGCACACTCTATGCGCTGCCAGTGTTTGCGCTGTTTCCCTATGTGCTATCCGGTGCGGCGCTTGGCAATGCGCAAGGCTGTCTCGACGATTACGTGCAGATCGCGCATAGCCGCGCCTCGACCTATAACCGCGCCAAGCTCGGCGATCTGCAGACCACGCAGATCAAGATCGCGGAGGCATCTGCCAAGATCGATGCCGCGCGGATGATCATGCGCCGCACCTGCATCGATGCGATGGACGATGCGCGGCGCGGCCGCATTCCCGACATGGCGGAGAAGACGCGCTATCGCCGCGACGGAGCTTTTTCGGTCAACCTCTGTACCGAGGCCGTGTCATTGCTGTTTTCGGCGAGCGGCGCGCGCGGGCTTTACTCGAGCGGCGCGTTGCAGCGTCAATTCCGCGACGCCCATGCGATCAACGCGCATATCGCGTTTAGCTTCGATGCCGCTGGCACCAATTACGGGCGCGTCGCTTTGGGCCTGCCATCTGAAAACGTAACGCTGTAGCGGTGGCGGCGACTTCCGCAAAGCCCCCGAATGACCCCGCCGATGAATTCGCGCGCGACAAATCCGGCATCGACGCGCGCGATTTCCGCAATGCGCTCGGCAGTTTCGCGACCGGCGTGACGATCATCACCGCAATGGCGGAGGACGGCCGGCCGATCGGGCTGACGTGCAACTCCTTTGCTTCGGTGTCGCTCAACCCTCCGCTGGTGCTGTGGAGCCTTCTGATCTATTCGCCGAATATGACCGTGTTTCAGAACGCCAGCCATTTCGCTGTCAACGTGCTCGACGAAGCGCAATCGGGTCTGGCGACGCAATTCGCCACAAGTGCCGACGATAAATTCGCCGGCGTCTCATGGCGGCGAGGTCTCGGCGATGCGCCCGTGCTGGCGGATACAGTGGCGTGCTTTGAATGCCGCAGCGTCGATCGCTATTATGGTGGCGACCACGTCATTTTTCTTGGGTCTGTCGAAGCCTATGCTTACAATTCAGGTGAGCCGCTGCTATTCGCGAAAGGCGCTTTCGGCGGCTTTGTGCCGGCGCAATAGATTTCAGAAGGTGTCATGAGAAAGAAGCCCGTCGCGCCCGTTCGCATCAAGCAAAAGCGCCTGTCGCCCGACGAGCGCCGCAAGGAATTCGTCCGTAAGGCGACGGAATTTTTTGCCGATGAAGGTTTCGACGGCGGCACCCGCGAATTGGCGAAGCGGCTCGGCGTGACGCAGCCTCTGCTCTATCGCTATTTTCCGAGCAAGGATGAACTCATCAAGGAGGTCTATCGCACGGTCTATCTCGAACCGCTCGATAGCGGCTGGGAGAAAAAGCTGACCGACCGGACGCGACCGGTGCGCGATCGGCTCCAGGAATTCTACGCGACCTATACCGATACGATCTTTACCCGCACGTGGTTACGAATTTTTCTGTTCTCGGGCCTCAAAGGCCTCGACATTAGCCGTTCATATGTTGGCATCGTCCGCGACAAAATTCTGACGCGCATCGTCAAGGAATGCCGCGCCGAGGCAGGCTTGCCGACGCAGGCGAAGCCGAGCGAGTCAGAACTCGAAACCGCATGGCTGTTCCATAGCGGCATCTTCTATTACGGCATCCGGCGTTACATCTATGAATGGCCGGTCTTTGAAGACAAGAACCAGATGATCGCCAATGCACTTCAGGTATATCTCGCCGGTCTCAACGCGACCTATGCGGAGCAACAGCCGCCCACCAAAGATTTGCGTCCCCGCATCGCCGCGGCGCGCTAATGTTTGATCTGGAAGAGTACGATTTGTCGCAGCGCGAGAAGGTGATTACGCCAGCGACGGAATTAATCGGTCGATAAACAATCTTGACGTTTGTGGCTCGACCGCTTCTAATCCGGCCAATAGACGATCCGGTCTTAACACGGATCGCGGGAGGAGTGATGAAGGCTGCGGCTTTCAATTATGCGCGGGTCGCGAGCGTCGACGACGCTCTGGCGTTGCTTGCGAGGCATGGCGACGCCGCAAAGATTTTGTCCGGTGGACAGAGCCTGATGCCTGCGCTCAATCTGCGTCTCTCCGCACCGGACTGGATCGTCGATATCGGCGGCATCGCTGCGCTGAAAGGCCTGCGTGTTTCCGACGGCACGTTGACGATCGGCGCGCTGACGCGGCATTCGGATATTCTCAATTCACCCGACATAAAGAGATATTCGCCATTATTGTCTGATGCGATGGCGCATGTCGCGCATGCCGCGATCCGCAATAGGGGCACGATCGGCGGCAATCTGGCCCATGCCGATCCAGCATCGGAAATGCCGGCCTGCATGATGGCGCTGAACGCAACAATTGTTGTTCAGGGGCCGGGCGGTGAGCGGCGCATCGCGGCTGACGATTTTTTCACCGGCATCTATGAGACGATGCTCGCGCCGGATGAGTTGTTAATCGCGGTGGAGATTCCCGCCACTGCCGCAAATGCCAAGCATTATTTTCACGAACATGCGCGCCGCAAAGGCGACTATGCCATCGTCGGTCTCGCGGCATCTGCTGTGATCGACGGAGATCGCTTCAGCGATTTGCGGCTCGGGTTCTTTGCGGTCGGCGATCAGCCGGTTTTGGCAAAAGCTGCCTCGCACCTGATCAAAAAACCTGTGACGGCCGATGCGCTGGCCGAGGCAGGTGCTGCCCTCGACGCGGAGTTAAACCCGCAGGACGATCAGCAGGCGTCGTCGGCGATGCGACGTCATCTTGCGCGGCAACTGATGGCAGCCTGCGTGGCCAAGCTGCTTGGTCGCGACGATCTGCAGATGAGGATGACGGCATGACCCAGCCGATGCCGGTGTCATGCACGGTCAATGGCGAGCGCGTTGATGCGCATGTGTTGCCGCGCGTGAACCTTGCGGATTTCCTGCGCGATCACCTCGGCCTCACCGGCACGCATGTCGGCTGCGAGCATGGTGTTTGCGGTGCGTGCACGATCCGCGTCGATGGCGACATCGTGCGCGCCTGTTTGATGCTTGCGATACAGGCTGACGGCACCGATGTGCAGACGATCGAAGGCCTCTCGGACAGCGGTGAGGTGGCCGATTTACAGGCCGCGTTCCGCAATCGCAATGCCTTGCAATGCGGCTTCTGTACGCCGGGTATGCTGATGGCCGCGCAGGATCTATTGGCGCAGCAGGTTACGCCGTCGCGCGAGGAAATTCGCGAACATATCTCTGGTAATTATTGCCGCTGCACCGGCTATCACGCCATTGTCGATGCGATTGCGACGACTGCGAAAGCGCGCCAGGAGACGCGCGCATGAACGACGGCGGCGACATCAAGGGCCTTTCCGTGCTCGATCGGCCCAACTCTTACATCGGCAAGACGGTGCCGCGTCCAAATCTCGACCGGCTGATGCAAGGTCGCGGACAATATGTCACCGACATCACGCTGCCGCGCATGGCGCATGTGGTCTATCTGCGCTCGCCATATGCGCATGCAAAAATCATCTCGATCGACGTGGCTGCCGCGAAAGCCATGCCGGGCGTGATCGCGATCGTCACCGGCCCCGAACTGGCAGAGGTCATCACGCCATGGGTTGGCGTATTGACGCATCTGAAAGGCCTGAAATCAGCGCCGCAACATGCCATCGCGATCGATCGCGCCTGCTGGCAGGGCGAGGCCGTCGCGGCGATCGTCGCGTCCAGCCGCGCGCTCGCCGAAGATGCCGCGGAACATGTGCTTGTCGATTATGAAGAACTCACACCTGTCACGGACATGCGCACCGCGCTCGATCTGCAGACGCCGGTCATTCATGATAGCCTCGGTGACAATCTCGCTTTCGAACGCAATCTCGGTGCTGGCGCGGTGGATACCGCCTTCGCAAAATCGGACGAGGTGATCGAGGCAGAATTTATTTTCGGTCGCCATACTGGCGTGACGCTCGAGCCGCGCGCGGTTCTGGCAGACTGGAATCCCGGTGAGCGTCGTTTGACGATCTATCAGGGCACGCAGTCGCCGCATATGGTGCAGAACATCGCTGCAAAACATCTCGGCCTGCAGGAATCGCAGGTCCGGGTATTGTGCAAGGATGTCGGCGGTTCATTCGGCATCAAGGTCCATATCTATGCTGACGAGATGGCGACCTGTGCGTTGTCCAAGTTGCTGCGTCGGCCAGTGAAATTTGTCGCCGACCGCGTCGAGAGTTTCACGACGGATATTCACGCCCGCGATCACATCTGCAAAGGCAAGATCGGCGTCAACCGCGATGGCACAATTACAGCATTTGAAATCGATGATCTCACCGGGATCGGACCCTATTCGATGTATCCGCGCACCAGCGCGATTGAGGCCAATCAGGTCGTCAATCTCGTCGGCGGTCCCTACATAACAGCGAATTATCGTGCGCGGGCGCGCGTCGTATTCCAGAACAAGAACGTCACCTGCCAGTATCGCGCTGTCGGCCATCCCATCGCTTGCTCGGTGACGGAAGGCCTCGTCGATCTGGCCGCGCAACGCATCGGCATGGACCCGGTCGAAATTCGCCGCCGCAATCTGATCCGTGACGATGCATATCCCTGCGCATCGCCGTCCGGCATGAAGTTCGAGGCGCTGTCGCATCATGCCGCGCTCGATAAATTACTGGCGATGATGGATTACGACAGGCTCCGCGCCGAGCAGGTCGAATTGCGAAAAAACGGCATCTACCGTGGCATCGGAATTGCGAGTTTCATCGAAGTGACCAATCCGGCGGCGGCATTTTACGGCGTCGGCGGCGCGCGTATTTCGTCGCAGGACGGCGTCGCCATTCGTTTGGATGCGACAGGTTCGGTGATCTGCCAGACCAGCATCACGGAGCAGGGGCAGGGCTCGGAATCGCTGACCGCGCAGATCGTCGGCAGCGTTCTCGGCGTGGCGATGGACAAGGTGCGCGTCATCCTCGGCGACACCGACAACACCCCCTATGGCGGCGGCACATGGGCCTCGCGGGGCGCGGGCATCGGCGGCGAGGCCGCGTTGCAGGCCGCGAAAGTGCTGCGCGCTAACATCCTGAAAGTCGCAGCAGCAATTCTGCAATCGACGCCTGCCGATCTCGATATTATCGACAGCAAGGTTGTCGATCACATCGGCGGCGCGGAGCGCATCGACCTGCATGAACTGGCGCGCATCGTCTATTTTCGGCCGGACACGCTGCCGCCGGGCTTCCAAGCCGAATTGATGGCGACGCGGCATTTTGTGCCGCGCGATTATCCCTTCGCGTTCACCAACGGCATTCAGGCATCGTGGCTGGACGTGGACGTCAACACCGGCTTCATCAAACTGCTCGATCACTGGGTGGTTGAAGATTGCGGCACCATCATCAATCCGCAATTGGTCGATGAGCAAATTCGCGGTGGTGTCGTGCAGGGACTGGGTGCTGCGCTTTACGAGCACTGCATCTATGACGAGCGCGGCCAACTGACGAATGCCAATATGGCGGACTACCTCGTGCCGATGGCCAGCGAGATGCCGGATATCACGGTGGGGCATTGCGTCTCGCCGACGATGGAAACCGAACTCGGTGCCAAGGGCGCGGGCGAGGCCGGCACGGCGGGTGCTGCGGCCTGCGTCGCCAACGCGGTCAACGATGCGCTATCGCCATTCAAGGTGACGATCACCGAAATCCCGCTGACACCGAAACTGGTGCTGACGGCTCTGAAACGGTTCTAGACAAAAACGACAACAAGAAAAAACGACACATCAAACAAAAGAAATAAGGGAGGACGACATGACCAAGACCACCAAGGGTTCAAGCCTCATCACGCGCCGTAATCTTCTCACGACGGCCAGCGCCGGCGCGGTGCTCGCCGCCTCGCCGTTCCGCATCAATTTGCTGCAGGCGCAGGAAGCCACCATCAAGGTCGGCTTTCCCGTGCCCCTCACCGGGCCTTATGGCGCAGAAGCGCAGGATCAGGTTCGCGCGGCGGAAGTCGCCATCGCCGAATTTAACGAGGGCGGCGGTCTCAACGGCCGCAAGGCAGAATTGCTGGCGCGTGATGACAAGCTCAATCCGGGCGAGGCGGCGACGCGCACGCTCGAATTGATCGAAAAGGAAAAGGCCAGTTTCATCGTCGGCAGCCTCTCGGCCGCCGTGCAGCTCGCAGTCAACAACGTGACCAAAGAGCGCGGCATCATCTACAATTCGATCAGCCAGTCCGACACGATCAACGAAGCGACCGATTTCAGCAAATATACTTTCCACGAGGCGCTGAATCCGCATCTCACGGCCGGCGCTGTCGGCCGCTATGCCTTTCCAAAATTCGGCAAGAAGATCGCCTTCCTCACCGCCGACTATGCCTATGGCCATGAAATGGTGCGCGGCTTTCAGGAGGCCGGCAAGGCGTTCGGCGTCGAGACGCTGGTCGACATCCGCCACCCGATTGGGACCACGGATTTCTCGACGCTCTTGCCGCGTATTCAATCGTTGAAGCCGGACATTCTGTGCATCTGCAATTTCGGCCGCGACCAGCAGATTGCGCTGAAGCAGGCGACCGATTTCGGCATGAAGAAGACCATGAAGATCATCGTGCCGGTTCTTCTATATGCCGGCCGTGTGGCGGCTGGCGCACAGGCCTTCGACGGTGTCATTGGCGGGACGTCGTTCTATTTCGGTCTGGAAGACAAGGTTGCATCGGCAAAGGCATTCAGCGATCGCTTCCGCAAGATGCATAATGGCCGCGTGCCATCGGACTATGGCGCGCTCGGCTATGGTGGCGTCAAGACGGTGCTGATGGCCGCGAAGGCGGCGGGTTCGGTCGAAAGCGACAAGGTGATCGCGGCACTCGAAGACCTCAAATACGATTACTACAAAGGCCCGCAATATTATCGCAAATGCGATCACCAGTCGGTGCAGTCGGTGCTTATCATCGAATCTAAGGCAACGCCGACCAAGGGCGATGCCGATGTGTTCAACATTCTTGAGATCGAAGCGCCGAATGAGGCCAATCTGCGGACATGCGCCGCCTTGGGCCACAAAGCGTGACGTGACGACTGCGCGTTCGCGTCACGCGAGCGCGCGTCATTTTTGGAGCGTCCGATGGCCGGCTTGAGTTTCGATTTGCTCGCGTTGCAATTGTTCACCGGGCTCGCGCTTGGCGCGATCTATGTGCTGTTCGCCATTGGCCTGTCGCTGATCTTCGGCATGCTGACCGTGGTGAACTTCGCGCATGGCGCGTTCTATATGGTCGGGGCTTATGTCGGTGTTTTTCTTCTCTCGATGGGCGGCAATTTCTGGCTTTGCCTGATCGGCGTGCCGCTGATCGTGGGCAGCGCAGGCATGATCGTCGAGCGCTTTCTCATCCGGCCGCTGTATGGGCGCGGCATCGATTATCCACTGCTGCTGACCTTCGGTTTGAGCTATGTGATGATCGAACTGATCCGTATTGCCTTCGGCAAGAGTGGTTATCCGTTCGATACGCCGGAGGTGTTACAGGGCGCGGTCGATATCGGCATCGGCTATTTCCCGCTCTATCGATTGTTCGTGATCGGCGCGGCCGTGATCGTGTTGCTGGCGCTATGGTTGTTTCTGGAGCGCACAAGCTTCGGCCTCATCATCCGCGCCGGTGCACGCGATCCGCAGATCGTCCGCGTCCTCGGCGTCGATGTCTCGCGCGTCTGGCTGTTTGTGTTCGGCATCGGCACGGCGATCGCTGGTCTGGCCGGTTTGCTCGCGGCCCCCTTGCAGGGTGTCATTCCCGAAATGGGCGCGAATATTTTGGCGGAAGCCTTCGTCGTCACGGTCGTCGGCGGCATGGGCTCGATTGGCGGTGCGGTGATTGCGGGCTTGCTGGTTGGCGTCGTCGTGAGCATGACGTCTTTGTTCGCGCCTGAAATGGCGAAGGTCTCGATTTTCGCGCTGATGGCGATCGTCTTGTTGATCCGCCCGCAAGGCTTCTTCGGCCGTGCCGGACTGATGAGCTGATGGTTGATCTGACACAATCCAATCGTCGCGGGGCGAGCTCCTGGTTCGAGACCGCGAAGCGCCATCGCGCTTTGCTTGCAAGCGCACTGGTTCTCATCTTTCCGCTCATCATGCCGTTCACAGCACTCGGCGTGAACATCCTGATCTACGGCCTCTATGCGCTCGGCTTCAATCTGCTGTTCGGTTATCTCGGCCTCTTGTCCTTCGGACACGCGGCCTTGTTCGGCACCGGGGCTTATCTGTGTGGCATCGCTTTCGTGCATTTCGCGATGCCGTGGTATCTCGCAATTCTGATCGGCATGCTGTCCGGCGCGCTGATGGCGGCTGCGATCGGCGTGCTCGCGATCCGCACCCGCGGCATCTACTTCGCAATGGTGACGATGGCGCTCGCGCAATGCGTCTATTATCTGTTCTATCAGGCGGTGGGCTGGACCGGCGGCGAGAACGGGCTGCGCGGTATCAATTTGCGCACGATCGATCTGTTTGGCCTCACGTTCGATTTCATCAATCCGTTGACGCGCTATTACGTCACCGCTGCCTTCGTCATCGCGGCGCTGTTGGTGCTGTCGCGGATTCTCGCCTCGCCGTTCGGCGCGGTGATCGAAGCCGTGCGTGAGAACGAAGCCCGCGCGCGCGCGTCCGGCTACAACGTTACGATGACGCGGCTGATCACATTCATCTTGTCCGGTGCGTTTTGCGGACTCGCCGGCGCGCTGGCGGCGTTTCATCTGTCGATCGTGCCGATCGAGATGCTGCATTATGAAACCTCGGGCATGGCGGTGATGATGTCATTGCTCGGCGGCATGGGGACGTTCTTCGGCCCCTTCGTCGGGGCAGCGGTGTTCCTGCTGCTGGAGAATTTCGCATCATTGTGGACCGAGCATTGGCAATTGATTGTGGGCGCGGTGTTCGTGGTCTGCGTGTTGTTCTTCCCGGCCGGTATCTGGGGCACCATCCTGAAATGGGTGAAGCCATGAGCGCGGTCGATGTCGTCCAGCAGCCGGTCATCATGCGGACGCAGGGCGTCAGCAAGGTGTTCGGCAAGTTCAAAGCGCTGAACAACATCTCGGCCGAGTTTCGTTCCGGCGCGATCACGGCGATCATCGGCCCGAACGGTGCGGGCAAGAGCACTTATTTCAATCTGCTGTCCGGGGCGTTCCGGCCATCGAGCGGCGTTGTCGAATTCGAGGGCCGCGACGTCACGAAGCTGGCGCAGCATGAATTCGCGCATCTCGGCATCGCAAAATCATTCCAGATCACCAATGTGTTTCCTAACCTGACGACACGCGAAAACATCCGCGTCGGGTTGCAGGCGTTTGTATCGCGCTACGATATCTGGCGACCTCGCGCGAATCTGCCCGGCCTCATCGAGAAGGCCGACGAATTGCTGATGCTGGTCGGGCTCGGTGATCGCCGCGCGCGGCTGGCAAAAGAACTTGCGCATGGTGAACAGCGCGCGCTCGAAATCGGCATGGCGCTGGCAAGCAATCCACGTTTGCTGCTGCTCGACGAGCCGACCGCCGGCATGAGCCCGGAAGAAACCCGCGTGATGATGGACCTGATCGTCAAGCTCTCGACGGAGCGCACGGTGATCCTTGTCGAGCATAAGATGAAGCTCGTGATGGGCATCAGCGACCGCGTGCTGGTGCTGCATCATGGTGAGTTGCTGGCGCAGGGAACGCCTATACAGGTGCGCCAGAACGAGCAGGTCAAGCGTGTCTATCTCGGCCAGCGGGAGCATTGAGTTCATGTTGCGGGTCGAGAAACTCAATGCCTGGTATGGTGCAAGCCATGTGCTGCAGGACATGTCTCTGGAGGTGAAGCGCGGCGAGATCGTCTGCCTGATCGGCCGCAACGGTGCGGGCAAAACGACGACGCTCAAATCGATCATGGGCTTGCTCGATAAGCGCAAGGGCTCGGTGATCTTCAAGGACAAAGAAATCCTCGACCAACCGGCGCATGTGCGATTCGCGCTTGGGCTCGCTTATGTGCCGGAGGAGCGCCGCATCGTGCAAGGGCTTACCGTGCGCGAAAATCTGCGACTGGGGCTTGTCGCTTCGACCCATAAAAAGGATGAGAGCAAACGCATCGCCGAGATTGCGGAGATTTTCCCGCGTCTCGCCGAACGGCTCGATCAAGAGGCTGTCACCATGTCCGGTGGCGAGCAACAGATGCTGGCGATCGCGCGCGCGATGATCGCCAAGCCGGATCTCATCATGCTGGACGAGCCGTCCGAGGGTATCATGCCGGTTCTGGTGGATGAGATGTTCGAACTGTTTCGCAAGATGAAGACCGAAGGCATCACGATTGTGCTGGTCGAGCAGAATGTCGAACTCGCGCTCGCCATCGCCGATAGGGCTTATGTGCTGGACCAGGGAGAGGTCGTGCATCACGCGACGGCTGCGGCTTTGCTCGCGGATGATGACATCAAAGAACGTTATTGCTCGGTGTGAGCGCTCCATAAAAAGTCTAATCAAAAAAATAGGAGACGATGATGAAGGTTGATCGTGCTGCAATTTACGAAGCCGCAGAGCAGCTCTCAAATTGGGGCCGCTGGGGCAAGGACGACCAGATCGGGACGCTCAATAATGTGACGTCAGCCGATCTCATCAATGCCGGCAAGCTGATTAAGAAGGGCAAGGTGTTCTCGCTTGGGCTCTCGCTCAAGGAGCCTATTCAGTCGGGTCTATTCGGTGGACGTTGGAATCCGATCCACAGCATGCTTGCGACCGGCACGGACGCAGCCGCCGGCAATCAGGATGTGCCGTCGCCCTATCTGCGTTATGCCGACGATGCCATCAACATGCCGTGTCAGGCCTCGACGCAATGGGATGCGCTCTGTCACATCTTCCTCGATGACAAAATGTATAATGGCTATGACGCAAAGCTTGTCGATGCGCGCGGTGCGAAAAAGCTCGGCATCGAACATGTTCGCGACAAGATGGCTGGGCGCGGCGTGTTGCTTGATGTTGCGCGCCATAAGGGCGTCGAGTCGCTGGACGACGGTTATGCCATCACCAATGCTGATCTTGATGCCTGCGCCAAGGCGCAGGGTGTCGACATTCGCAAGGGCGATTTCGTCATCGTGCGGACCGGCCACCAGGAGCGCTGCCTGAAGAAAAACGACTGGCACGGTTATGCCGGAGGCGATGCGCCGGGCGTGGCGTTCGAGACCTGCTACTGGATTCGCGAGCACGACATTGCGGCGATTTGTACCGATACATGGGGCTGCGAGGTGCGGCCGAACGAGACCAATGAGGCCAACCAGCCGTGGCATTGGGTCGTCATTCCCGCGATCGGCATTTCGATGGGCGAAATCTTCTATTTGAAAGAACTGGCGGAAGATTGCATGGCCGACAATGTGTATGAGTTTTTCTTCACCGCGCCACCGTTGCATCTGCCGGGCGCGGCCGGATCGCCGATCAATCCGCAGGCGATCAAGTAAGGAGTGGGGTGATGGCGATATTTCTCAAGCGCGGCCGCGATGCCGGACAACGGGCGGACGATGAGTCGAAGGTCCGCGCGACGGTCGAAGGTATCCTCTCCGATATCGAGACGCGCGGTGACGATGCTGTGCGCGACCTATCGATCAAATTCGACAATTGGGATCGCAAGGATTATCGGCTGACCGATGCCGAGATCAAAGCGTGCCTTGCCGAACTGTCAACGCGCAATATCGATGACATCAAATTTGCTCAAGCTCAGGTGAAGAATTTTGCCGAGCACCAGCGTGCGTCGATGAAGGACATTGAGGTCGAGACGCTGCCCGGCATCGTGCTTGGCCACAAGAATATCCCGGTCAATTCGGTCGGCTGTTATGTGCCCGGCGGCAAATATCCGCTGCTGGCCTCCGCGCATATGTCGGTCATCACCGCGAAGGTTGCGGGCGTGCCGCGCATCGTCACCTGTGCGCCGCCGTTCAACGGCAGGCCGGCACCGGCCATCGTCGCCGCACAGCATCTGGCGGGTGCGGACGAAATCTATTGCCTCGGCGGCATTCAGGCGGTCGGCGCGATGGCGCTTGGCACGCAATTGATCGAAAGCGTGGATATGCTCGTTGGCCCCGGCAATGCTTTCGTCGCCGAAGCCAAGCGGCAACTTTATGGCCGCGTCGGCATCGATCTGTTCGCGGGCCCGACCGAAACGCTGGTCATTGCCGACGACACCGTCGATGGTGAAATATGCGCGACGGACTTATTGGGGCAGGCCGAGCACGGGCCCAATTCGCCGGCGATTTTGCTGACGACATCCGAGAAGCTCGCGCGCGATACGATGGCGGAGATCGAGCGGCTGCTGACCATCCTGCCGACCGCGAAAGTTGCCGCACAGGCGTGGGCGGACTACGGTGAGGTGATTGTCTGTGCCGATGACGCGGAGATGGTGGTCGAGGCGGATCGCATCGCGTCCGAGCATGTGCAGGTGATGACCCGCGATCCGGATTACTTCCTCAAGCATATGACGAATTACGGCGCGTTGTTTCTTGGCGCACGCACCAACGTTGCCTATGGCGACAAGGTGATCGGCACCAATCATACACTGCCTACGAATAAAGCGGCGCGCTACACCGGCGGGCTGTGGGTCGGAAAATTCCTCAAGACGGTTACCTATCAACGTGTCTTGACGGATGAAGCCTCGGCAATGATCGGCGAATATTGCTCACGGCTGTGCATGCTGGAAGGCTTCGTCGGCCATGCCGAGCAGGCCAATGTTCGTGTCCGTCGCTATGGCGGCCGCAATGTGCCCTATGCGAGCGCTGCCGAATGACGACGTTGCCGAAGACCCCGTCATTCCGGCTCGATGGCCGCCGCGCTTTCGTGAGTGGCGCGGGGCGCGGCATCGGATTGGGTGCCGCCTCGGCGCTGGCGAGTGCCGGCGCCCATGTCACGCTCGCCGCCCGGACACGTGATGACGTCGAGACGGCCGCTGCGGCGCTGCGCGCGCAAGGCTTGTCGGCGGATGTGTTGGCGATCGACGTCACGGACATCGATGGTTTTCGCGCAGCGCTCGCTGCGCGTGACGCCTATGATGTTTTTGTTAACAATGCCGGCACCAACCGGCCGAAACCGTTGCTGGATGTGACGGCAGATGATTTCGATGCGGTGATGAACCTCAATGTTCGCGCCGCTTATTTCGCGGCACAGGCGATCGCGCGAAAGATGGTCGCAAGCGGCGTGCGCGGCTCGATCATCAACATGTCGTCGCAGATGGGCCATGTCGGCGCGCCGAGCCGAACGCTGTATTGCGCGTCGAAATGGGCGATGGAGGGTTTTTCGAAAGCGATGGCGCTCGATCTTGCGGCATCCGGCATTCGCGTCAACACGCTATGCCCGACTTTCATCGAGACGCCATTGACGAAGCCTTATCTGGAGAACGAAGCGTTCAGGGCCGGTGTGCTGTCGAAGATCAAGCTCGGCCGCCTGGGGCAGGTCGAGGATGTGATGGGCGCGATCGTATTTCTGGCGTCCGACGCATCAGCGCTGATGACGGGGTCGTCGCTGATGATCGATGGTGGCTGGACAGCAGATTAATGCACGGATGTCATTGCCGTGCCCTCACACAATGCGGCTCTTGCGGTCTCCAATAGCGATCG
>JAYUEY010000133.1:0-12819 GCA_043739005.1 Tardiphaga sp. | reverse complement strand
AGGGTCAGACGGGGAATGTGCATCATAAAAATCTATTCGGTTGGCATTGAGGCCGTTCGATGGTGCAAGGCCTGCGACGCGGCAGCGCGCCTGAAATCTGACGATAGAACGGAAATCTCCGGCCGTCAGGATTTGGTATCGGTCTGTCGCACCGGCGCAGATGTTTTTGGACCGAATGGTGTACAGTCCTTGCGGCCCCCACCCCCCCTCCTATATGAGCCTTACCGTCGCAGTTTCGCGACAATTCGCGATCTGGGGGTTCGGTTCGGTGCGCCGTCAGGGCCCGACCAACCTGCCGCAAAAACAAGGATATGAGGATCATGGGAAAGGTCATCGGGATCGATCTCGGCACCACCAATTCGTGCGTGGCCGTCATGGATGGCAAGACGCCGCGCGTCATCGAAAATGCCGAGGGCATGCGCACCACGCCGTCGATCGTCGCGTTCAGCGATGATGGCGAGCGCCTTGTCGGTCAGCCGGCCAAGCGCCAGGCGGTTACCAATCCCGAGCGCACGATCTTCGCTGTGAAGCGTTTGATCGGCCGTCGCTACGACGATCCGACCGTCGAAAAGGACAAGAAGCTCGTCCCTTACAAAATTGCAAAAGCTGGCAACGGCGACGCATGGGTCGAGGCCGATGGCCAGACCTATTCGCCGTCGCAGATTTCCGCCTTCATCCTGCAGAAGATGAAGGAGACCGCTGAGGCGCATCTCGGCCAGAAGGTCGATCAGGCCGTCATCACCGTGCCCGCTTACTTCAACGACGCGCAGCGTCAGGCCACCAAGGACGCCGGCAAGATCGCCGGCCTCGAAGTGCTGCGCATCATCAACGAGCCGACCGCAGCCGCACTGGCTTACGGCCTCGACAAGTCGAAGGCCGGCACGATCGCCGTCTACGATCTCGGCGGCGGTACCTTCGACGTGTCGATTTTGGAAATTGGCGACGGCGTGTTTGAGGTGAAGTCGACCAACGGCGACACATTCTTGGGCGGTGAAGACTTCGACATGCGTCTCGTCAGCTATCTGGCCGACGAATTCCAGAAGGAGCAGGGCATCAACCTGCGCAACGACAAGCTCGCTTTGCAGCGTCTGAAGGAAGCTGCCGAAAAGGCCAAGATCGAATTGTCGTCGACGACGCAGACCGAAATCAACTTGCCGTTCATTACTGCGGATTCGTCCGGTCCGAAGCATCTGACGATGAAGCTGACCCGCGCCAAGTTCGAGGCGCTGGTCGCTGACCTGGTCGAGAAGACGATCGAGCCGTGCCGCAAGGCGATGAAGGATGCGGGTCTTACCGCAGCTGAAATCGGCGAAGTGGTTCTGGTCGGCGGCATGTCGCGCATGCCTAAGGTGCAGGAAGTTGTGAAGCAGTTGTTCGGCAAAGAGCCGCACAAGGGCGTCAACCCGGATGAAGTCGTCGCCATCGGTGCCGCAATTCAGGCCGGCGTCTTGCAGGGCGACGTCAAGGACGTGCTGCTGCTCGACGTGACGCCGCTATCGCTCGGTATCGAGACCCTGGGCGGCGTATTCACGCGCATCATCGATCGTAACACGACGATCCCGACCAAGAAGAGTCAGGTGTTCTCGACCGCCGAAGACAATCAGAACGCGGTGACGATCCGGGTCTTCCAGGGCGAGCGTGAAATGGCCGCCGACAACAAGGTGCTCGGTCAGTTCGACCTGATGGGCATTCCGCCGTCGCCGCGCGGCATGCCGCAGATCGAGGTTACTTTCGACATCGATGCCAATGGTATCGTCAACGTCTCCGCCAAGGACAAGGCAACGCAGAAAGAGCAGCAGATCCGCATTCAGGCGTCTGGTGGTCTGTCGGATGCCGACATCCAGAAGATGGTGAAGGACGCCGAAGCCAATGCCGCCGACGACAAGAAACGCCGCGAGGCGGTCGATGCCAAGAACCATGCCGACGCGCTGGTGCATTCCACTGAGAAGGCGCTGGCCGAGCATGGCGACAAGGTTGCGGAGGATGAACGCCGCGCCATTGAGGATGCCGTTAGCGATCTGAAGGAAGCCCTGAAGGGCGACGACGCCGAGGCGATCAAGGCCAAGACCAACACCGTCGCGCAGGCGTCCATGAAGCTCGGCGAGGCGATGTATACGCAGCAGGCCGAAGCCGACGCCAAGAAGGACGCGGCAAAGGACGACGTGGTCGACGCCGAGTTCACCGAAGTCGACGACGACAAGCCGACGAAGAAGTCGGCCTGATCAACGGACTGAGCATGATC
The DNA here is from genome assembly GCA_043739005.1 of Tardiphaga sp. Taxonomy (GTDB): domain Bacteria; phylum Pseudomonadota; class Alphaproteobacteria; order Rhizobiales; family Xanthobacteraceae; genus Tardiphaga. The sequence continues at coordinate 10,577 of JAYUEY010000133.1, read as the reverse complement.
CCTCATCCTGAGCGCAAATTGCTCGAAGGATGGGGGATCAGTTGTTTGAGGCGTGCCTCGTTCGTCGCGACGCGATCCTGCGGGATGCTTCACGACACGAAGCCAGTCGCCGGGCGGAACGAATATTATGTCCACCAAACGCTGCTACTACGAAACCCTCGAAGTCGAACGCACTGTCGATGACGGCACGCTGAAGACGGCGTTTCGCAAGCTCGCGATGAAGTGGCACCCCGACAAGAATCAGGGCGATCCACAAAGCGAAGTTCGGTTCAAGGAAATCGCCGAGGCCTATGAGGTCTTGAAGGATGGCGACAAGCGCGCCGCTTATGATCGCTACGGTCATGCCGCATTCGAGCAGGGCCACGGAGGCGGCAGCGGTGGTCCCGGCTTCGGCGCAGGCTTTGCGTCATCGTTCTCCGATATCTTTGAAGATTTGTTCGGCATGGCCGGACAGCGCGGCGGTGGCGGTGGCAGCGGTGGCCGAGAGCGCGGGCAAGACCTGCGCTACAATATGGAAATCACGCTTGAGGATGCCTTCCTCGGTAAAACCGCGCAGATCGAAATTCCGGTCGCCGTCACTTGCGAATCCTGCTCCGGCACGGGCGCAAAGGCCGGCACCAAGCCGAAGACCTGCTCGACCTGCGGCGGAGCTGGTCGTGTACGGCAGGCGCAGGGCTTCTTCACGCTGGAGCGCACTTGTCCGGGCTGTCAGGGCCGCGGCCAGATGATCGAAGACCCGTGCCCTTCTTGTTCGGGTCAAGGGCGCGTCGAGCGCGAGCGTACGTTGTCCGTCAACATTCCGCAGGGCGTCGAGGACGGCACTCGGATTCGTCTCGCTGGCGAAGGCGAGGCTGGCGCGCATGGCGGGCCGGCCGGCGATCTTTATATTTTCCTGTCGCTAGCGACCCACGAATTCTTCCAGCGACGGGGCCGATTTGCACTGTCGCGTCCCGATTTCGATGGTGGCGGCGGCGCTCGGCGGCGAGTTCGAGGTGCCAACGATCGACAAAGGCAAGACCAAGGTGAAGGTGCCGTCCGGCACCCAGTCTGGTCGCCGATTCCGCATTTCGTCCAAGGGCATGCCAGTGCTGCGCTCGCGCCAGATGGGCGACATGTATGTGCAGGTCGTGGTCGAGACGCCGCAGAATCTGACCAAGAAGCAGCAGGAACTGCTGTCCGAGTTCGAAAAGCTATCGTCGGGTGCAACCCAACCCGAGGCAGCGGGTTTCTTCACCAAGGTCAAGGACTTCTTTGGCACCCGCACAGGTGGCTAAACGTGGATCGCTTGACCGTTTCGAACGTTCCCTATACCTCTTTATGACCAATTTTTGACCATCCGCGCCGTTGCGGTCCCGCCTGGAAGCGACATGCCTCTGCAATCGTCCGCGCGTGCGTTGAAGAAACCCCTTCGTCTGGACGACGAGGTGCGATTCCTCCGCTCCTGGATCGAAAAGCCTCTGCACATGGGTGCGGTGATGCCATCGGGCAAGCTGCTCGCGCGGACGATGGCGAATTACGTCGATCCGAAATCCACCGGGCCAGTCGTCGAACTCGGGCCCGGTACCGGGGCGATCACCCAGGCGCTCGTTGCGCATGGGGTCGATCAAAAACGACTGGTGCTGATCGAATATAATCCTGCATTTTGCGTGCTGTTGCGCGATCGTTATCCGCAAGCCACCGTCGTTCAGGGCGATGCTTATTCGCTGCGCGACACGCTGTTCGATGTGTTGCAGGAGCCCGCCTCGGCCGTCGTCTCCGGCCTGCCGCTCGTCACCAAGCCGATGCTGACCCGCCTGAAGCTGATGCGTGATGCGTTTACGGCGCTCGCGCCTGCCGCGCCCTTTATCCAGTTCACCTATTCCGTTGCGCCGCCGATTCCGAAGTCGCTTCCCGGCGTGACCACCGAAGCCTCCGAGCGGATCTGGATGAACCTGCCGCCCGCACGTGTCTGGGTCTATCGCAAGGGGTGATACGACTGTAAGGCGGTGTCGTGTGCCGTCGTAAGATGGCTGCACGACACGCCAACCTCAGCGCTTCCGGACCTGCTCACATGTCCACTATCAAAATCCTTGTCATTCCGGGTTCAATTCGCATCGGCTCGATCAACGTCAAGTTGGCGAAAGCCGCTATCGATGAATTCGCCCGCGCCGACATCGAGGTCTCGCTGCTCTCTCTTGGCGACTATCCGCTTCCCATTTATGACGGCGACCTTGAAGATAAATCTGGTGTGCCGCTGCATGCGATCAATCTCAAGCGCATGATTTGCGCGCATGACGGCGTCCTGATCGTGGCGCCGGAATATAATTCGTCGTTGCCGCCGCTGCTGAAGAACGCGATCGACTGGGTCACGCGCGTCGAAGAACGCGGCGAGTCACAAGGCCCGGCGTTTCGCGGTCGGCCATTTGCGATCGCCGCTGCAAGTGAGGGCAAACTCGGCGGCACGCGCGGCCTTGCGGCGCTGCGGCTGATCCTGTCGAGCTGCCGCGCGCTCGTCATTCCAAACCAGTTGGCGTTGTCATTTGCCGATCAGGCCTATGACGATCGCGACCGCCTGAAGCATGATGCCGATAAGGCCGCGCTGAGGGAGTTGGCGCGGCAGTTGATCGATGTCGCGCAGCAGTTGAAGTGAGATGTGATGAGTGACGAGATGACCCATGCTCGCGATCGCCTGATCGTCGCGCTCGATCTGCCGGATATCGCGAGCGCGCAGGCGATGATCGCAACGCTCGGCGGCAGCGTGTCGTTCTACAAGATTGGCTATCAGCTCGCTTATGCCGGTGGTCTGCCGCTGGTCGGCGAGCTGGTCAATGCCGGCAGGAAGGTGTTCGTCGATCTGAAGCTGCACGATATCGGCAACACGGTGGCGAGCGGTGTCGCAAGTCTGAGCCGTCTCGGCGCGACCTTCGTTACGGTGCACGCTTATCCTCAGACGATGCAGGCCGCTGTCGAGGCGCGCAGCGGTGGCACCAAGATTCTCGCTGTGACGGTGCTGACATCTTATGACGACGACAATCTCGCCGCCGCCGGATTTAAATTCGGCGTTGCCGATCTGGTGACCCATCGCGCTAGGCAGGCCCACGACATCGGCATTGATGGCCTGGTCTGTTCCCCGTTGGAAGCGACGCAATTGCGCCAGATCGTCGGCCCCGGCATGTGTCTCGTCACGCCCGGCGTGCGGCCGGCGGGCAGTGCGACCGACGACCAGAAGCGGATCATGACACCTGCGCGCGCGATCGCCGCTGGCTCTGATTATCTTGTGGTTGGCCGGCCGGTGATCGGCGTGGCTGATCCGAAGGCGGCGGCGGACGCCATCGTCGCTGAAATCGCTGGTGTTACAGAACAAGCATAGGGAGACCGACAATGCCCAAGGGATACTGGATCGGCCGCGTCGACGTCAGCAATGAGGATGGCTATGCGCCCTACATTGCGGCCAATGGCGCGATCTTTAAGGCCTTCGGCGCGCGTCCGATCGTGCGCGGTGGCCGCTACGAAGCGGTCGAAGGGTCGAGCCGCGCCCGCAACGTCGTCATCGAGTTCAAGGACTTCGAGACCGCTTTGGCCTGTTATCGCTCGCCGGAATATCAGGCCAATATCAAGGTGCGGCAGCCGCATGCGATCGCCGACCTGATCGTCATCGAAGGTTTTGACGCGCCTTGAATGAAACGCCGACTTAAGATCGTCGTCATCCGCTTGTTGTCGAAAGATGTCTGCGCCGTTATACCGCAATGAAGCGGGAGACAGCGCGTGATGGCCGAGATGCGATTGATCGTTGCGGGAGCAGCCGGCCGGATGGGCCGCTCGCTGGTGCACGCCATTTCGGAAACGCCGGGTGCCGTCGTCACCGGTGCTCTGGAAGCGCCGGGCTCCGAATGGCTTGGCCAGGATGCCGGCACGCTGGCCGGTCTGCCCGCCAATGGCGTGTTGCTGTCCGCTGATCTATGGACGATGTCCAAGGACGCCGACGGCATCCTCGATTTTACCGTGCCGGGCGCGACCATTGCCAATGTCGCGATCGCCGCTCAACGCGGCCTCGTCCACGTCATCGGCACTACCGGGCTGTCGTCGTCGGATGACGCCGTGATCCGCAGCGTCTGTACCCGCGCGATCGTCGTGAAGTCCGGCAATATGAGCCTCGGCGTCAATCTCTTGGCGGCGCTTGTGAAACGTGTCGCGCAATCGCTCGACGACAGTTTCGACATCGAGATTCTTGAAATGCATCATAAGGCCAAGGTCGACGCGCCGTCCGGCACCGCCTTTATGCTCGGCGAAGCCGCTGCCGCCGGCCGCAACATCGCGCTGAGTCAGAATTCCGTGCGCGGTCGCGACGGCATCACCGGCGAACGCAAGACCGGCGATATCGGTTTCGCGTCGTTGCGCGGCGGTACCATTGCCGGCGATCATACGGTGATCTTCGCCGGTCCGCATGAGCGCATCGAGATCTCGCACAAGGCTGAAAATCGCATGCTGTTTGCACAAGGCGCTTTGAAGGCAGCGCTGTGGGCGCATGGCAAGAAGCCCGGCTGCTATTCGATGGCCGACGTGCTCGGGCTCGGTGATATTTAGCAAACTCTAAACCTATAACCGGAATCAAGATAATGAGCGATCGTCTCCTCGTGCTTGTGCGCCACGGCCAGAGCGAATGGAATTTGAAGAACCTCTTTACCGGCTGGAAAGACCCTGATCTCACCGAACTGGGCGTCACCGAAGCCAAGGCCGCCGGCCGTCGGTTGAAAGAGCAGGGGTTGACGTTCGACATCGCGTTTACGTCGGACCTCAAGCGCGCGCAGCGTACGCTCGATCTGGCGCTCGCCGAAATGAACCAGACGGGTCTGCCGATCACGCGCAACGTCGCACTCAACGAGCGCGATTATGGCGATCTGTCGGGTTTGAACAAAGACGACGCCCGCGCCAAATGGGGCGAGGATCAGGTTCACATTTGGCGGCGGTCCTATGACGTGCCGCCGCCCGGCGGCGAAAGCTTGAAGGATACGCTGGCGCGGACGCTCCCCTATTACGTGCAGGAGATTTTGCCCTGCGTTCTGCGCGGTGAACGGACGCTGGTGGCAGCGCATGGCAATTCGCTGCGCGCGCTCATCATGGTGCTGGAGAAGCTATCACCCGAGGGCATTCTGGCGCGTGAACTGGCGACCGGCGTGCCGATCATCTACCGGCTGAACGCCGATGCGACCGTGGCGTCGAAGGTCGATCTGGCGGGGTAGTCTCGTCATTCCGGGCTCGCTGATCCTTCGCCAAATTTGACGAGGTCAATTTTCAATCGGACATGCGCCCTCGAATGACAGCGCTTGAACTCAACCGATTCCCACCTGTCCGGCTTCCCAGCCGAGCATCGCTTGTTTGCGGGTGATGCCCCAGTGATAGCCGGTAAGCGCACCGGATTTGCCGAGCGCGCGGTGGCACGGCACCACGAATGAAATCGGATTCTTGCCGACGGCGGCCCCAACGGCGCGGGAGGCTTTCGGTTTCTCGATCTTGTCGGCGATGTCCGAGTAGCAGACCGCGCGGCCCATCGGGATTTTCAGCAGCGTCTCCCAGACCCGAACCTCAAAATCCGTGCCGATCAGCACCACGCGCAGCGGCTGCTCCGGCGTCCACAGCGTCTTGTCGAAAATGCGCTGCGCCAGCGCGGCTGTGCCGGCATGATCCTCGACGTAGGTTGCGCGCGGCCAGCGTTGCTGCATATCGGCGAGCGCCGGCTGCTCCGCGCCGGGATCGGCGAACGCCAAACCAGCAAGACCGCGACTGCTGGCGATCACGACAGCGGTTCCGAACGGGCAGGGGTGAAAACCATAACGTAGCACCATGCCAGCCGCGCCGGTTTTCCATTCGCCAGGTGACATCGCCTCATGGGTGACGAAGAGATCGTGCAGCCGGCCCGGACCGGAGAGCCCTGACTCCAGAGCCGCGTCGAGCACGCTGGCGGAATCGCGTAGCAATCCCTTGGCGTGGTCGAGCGTCAGCGCTTGCATGAAGGCCTTTGGCGTGAGGCCTGCCCAGCGGCGAAACAGATGGTGCAATTCGTCAGGGGTTAGCGAAGCGGCTTCGGCCATCGCATCGATGGTCGGCTGGTCGCGCCAATGCTCCGAAATGAATGCGATGGCCCGGCGCACGCTGTCATAATCGCGCAACGCGGCGGATTGCGGGTTAGGTTTCGTGGAGCGGTGATTGTCGATGGCAAGGTTCATCATGCTTCCGATGTAGATCGCCGAGGCCCGCGCAACCACCCGATTTCAGATAGGCCGAATTAAAGTTGCGGATTATAGGTGATGCCGCGTTTGGCAGCCTGCAATGCGGACAGCAGTGCCTTGGCGAAGCTTTCCTTCTCGTCCGCGCCAAGAAAGCTCGCGACCGAGACCCGCCGTCCGCGCGACACCAGCGTCAGCCGCTCGACGCCGAATTCGGGATGGATTTTCTGGTCGAGCTGCACCCAGAGCGGGTTGAACGCCCATTCGACAACATGACCGCGATGCGTGGTGCGGCGCAGCCGCAGTTCGGTCGCGGTGACGAAGATCTCTTCGCTGGCATTGCCGCGCTTGAAATTGATCCGAAACGCCCACCAGATCAGGAAGACGTCGAGGCCGAAAAAGCCGATCACCGGCCAAGCGCCCATCATCAAGAAAGCGACACCGGCGGCGAAGGACACCGCGCCGAAGAAGCTCATTAACGCGATGAAGCCGCCACGGCTCAGCGAGCGATGCGGCGTCAGCCGCGCTTTGAACAGCACCGGGTCCGGCGCGTCGTCGTCAAATGCATTGCTTGTCATCATCGCGATTGAATATACCGACAATCATGGCGAAAGACACGCGCAAGACTTCAGCAAAAAAGACTTCGGCAAACAAGACTTCGGCAAAGAAGTCGGTGGCACCTGCAAAAAAGCGGACCGTCAAACTCAAAAAATGGACCGCCGCAGAGGTCCATGAGGCGTTCAGCCGGTTTTGTAAGGCCAATCCGGAGCCGAAGGGCGAACTCGAGCACCTCAATCCGTTCACGCTGCTGGTCGCCGTAGTGCTGTCGGCGCAAGCCACAGACGCCGGCGTCAACAAGGCCACGCGCGCTTTGTTTGCCGTGGCCGATACGCCGCAAAAGATGTTCGACCTCGGTGAAGACACCGTGCGCGACTATATCAAGACGATCGGTCTGTTTCGCGGCAAGGCGCGCAATGTCATCGCGCTGTCGCGCAAGCTGATCGACGAATTTGGCGGCGAGGTCCCGCGAACCCGTGCCGAGCTGGAGTCCTTACCCGGCGCGGGACGCAAGACGGCAAATGTCGTGCTCAACATGGCGTTCGGCGAACACACGATGGCGGTGGATACGCATGTGTTTCGCGTCGGCAACCGCACGAATATGGCACCGGGAACAAACGTTCTCGATGTCGAATTGGGTCTCGAAAAGGTGATCCCGTCGGAGTTCATGATGCACGCGCATCACTGGCTCATCCTGCACGGCCGTTATACGTGCCTGGCGCGAAAACCGCGCTGCGAGCTCTGCCTGATCAACGATCTGTGTCGTTGGCCGGAGAAGATGGGGTAGCTCGCCAATCTCGACCTCGCCCCGCATGCGGGGAGAGGTAAAGTTAGTGCGCGTCGCGCTCGCTTACCGCCACTCGCGAATATCGACGAAGTGCCCGGCGATCGCCGCTGCTGCCGCCATTGCGGGCGACACCAGATGCGTGCGGCCCTTGAAGCCCTGACGGCCTTCGAAGTTGCGGTTCGAGGTTGAAGCGCAGCGTTCCTCCGGTGACAGCTTGTCGGGATTCATCGCCAGGCACATCGAGCAGCCCGGCTCGCGCCATTCGAAGCCGGCTTTCAGAAAGATTGTGTGCAGACCTTCGGCTTCCGCCTGCTCCTTCACGAGACCCGAGCCCGGTACAATCATCGCATTGAGATTGCCGTTGACCGTCTTGCCTTCGACCACTTTGGCCACGGCCCGCAGATCCTCGATGCGGCCATTGGTGCAGGAGCCGATGAAGATGCGGTCGAGCTTGATGTCGGTTATCTTCGTGCCGGCTTTCAAGCCCATGTAATCGAGCGCACGGTGCTTCGACAGCCGCTTGGCCTCGTCCTGAATTTCATCGGGATTCGGCACGACGCCTGAGATCGACACGACGTCCTCTGGCGACGTGCCCCAGGTCACGATCGGCGGCAGCTTTGCCGCGTCGAGGCGGATTTCATGATCAAAATGCGCGCCTTCGTCGCTGCGCAACGTCTCCCAATAACGCATCGCGGCGTCCCATGTTTCGCCGGTCGGCGCCATCGGGCGGTCCTTCAAAAAATCATAGGCTTTCTGGTCCGGCGCGATCAGGCCGGCACGCGCGCCGCCTTCGATCGACATGTTGCAGACGGTCATACGGCCTTCCATCGACAGCGCGCGAATGGCTTCGCCGGCATATTCGAGCACATAGCCGGTGCCGCCAGCAGTGCCGATCTCGCCGATGATCGCGAGGATGATATCCTTCGACGTCACGCCGTCCGGCAAGATGCCGTCGACGGTGGCACGCATGTTCTTGGCCTTCTTCTGGATCAGCGTCTGCGTCGCCAGAACATGCTCGACCTCGGATGTGCCGATGCCATGCGCTAGCGCGCCAAAGGCGCCATGGGTCGAGGTGTGGCTGTCACCACAAACAATAGTTGTGCCGGGCAGCGTAAAACCTTGCTCCGGGCCGATGACGTGGACAATGCCCTGCCGGATATCGTGTTCATCGTAATAGGTGACGCCGAATTCCTTGGCGTTGGTCGCTAGCGCCGCGATCTGTTCGATGCTCTCGGGATCGGGATTGGGCTTGGAGCGATCGGTGGTCGGCACGTTGTGATCGACGACGGCGAGCGTCTTCTCCGGCGCATGGACCTTACGCCCGGTCGTGCGCAGGCCCTCGAAGGCCTGCGGCGAGGTCACTTCATGGACCAGATGGCGGTCGATATACAGCAAACAGGTGCCGTCATCGGCCTCGTGGACCAGATGATCGTTCCAGATCTTGTCGTATAACGTAGTCGGTGTGGCGGATTTTGAATCGGACATGGTGTCGGGACTTTCGGTCGAGAATTTGCAATCGGAATCTTTGAATTCGGATATGGCGAACGCGCGGCGTGAGTCGCGATGCGTTCAAGCCGAAGTAATTTAGGTCGCGAGCGCGGACGTCGTCAGCCGGCCGAAGAAGCGCCACGGTAGGCGGCTCCGGTCGTCGAGCACGATGCGTGCTGCACGGGTCTGACGGATTTGAAACATTCCAATTGTGTAGCACATGATGGCCTCGCGCGACAAATGATGCGCTCACGAGAACGTGGCCGGACGGCGAAGGATCGCGGCTTTAGGGTTTATCCAACTTTGAGGGAGGCTTCACGCGATGCTGAAAACGATCATTCTATCGGTGCTCTCGACTGTCGTCATGCTGACTGCTCCTGCGTCGGCGGAGATGCTGCGCAAGCCAAGCCCTCATCCCGTCAAGGAGACGATCGATCGTCTCGAATCGATCGTCAAGGAGAAGGGGCTCACGGTCTTCGCGCGCGTGGATCATGCCGCGGGTGCGAAAAAGGTTGGGCTCGACTTGCGGCCGACTGAATTGCTGATCTTCGGCAGCCCGGCGACCGGCACGCCGCTGATGCAGGCCGAGCAGACGATGGGGCTGTCGTTACCGCTGAAAGTGCTGGTCTGGCAGGACGCCGACAACAAGGTCTGGCTCGGCTACGACACGCCGGCGTCTGTTGCGGCCGAACGCGGCGTCGCGAAGGACAATCCGGTGCTCGGCAAGGTCAGCGATGCGATTGCCGCATTCACGGATGCGGCGCTCAAGCCCTGATGAGCAAAACAAAAAAGCGCGGAGCATTGGCCCCGCGCTTTCCGTCAATCTCGATCTGCGCAATCTCAGTAGAAGCGATTACTCGGCGGCGACAGCAGCGGCCTTTTGGGGACGCTCGGTCTTTTTCTCGACGATGCGGGCCGACTTGCCTCGCAGGTTGCGCAGATAATACAGCTTGGCGCGACGCACCTTGCCGCGACGCACGACCTTGATCGAGTCGATCATCGGCGACATCACCGGGAAGACGCGCTCGACGCCTTCGCCGTAGGAAATCTTGCGAACGGTGAAGCTCTCATTGAGGCCACCGCCTGAACGGCCGATGCAAACGCCTTCATAGGCCTGCACGCGCGAACGGTCGCCTTCGACGACCTTCACATTGACGATCACGGTATCGCCGGGACCGAATTCCGGGATCGTCTTGGTCGCGGCAAGACGATCGAACTGCTCTTTTTCGATCTGTTGGATAATGTTCATCGAAATCTCCATCGGCGGCGCGCCCGACCATCCCGGCACGGGCTGCGCGAAATTCGTATCCAGCGTGTTTTGGCAGGATTTGGCGCGTCTCTACAGCAATCCTGTGGGCTTGTCACCTGTCTGTCTTGCTCTGCCTCTTGTTTTGCGTCTTGTTTTTTGATGGATTTTGCGGCCGCGTTTGCCACAGATCCGGCCGCCTTTGTTGTGTCAGGCTTTCGGCCTGTTCGCGCCGCCAGGCCGCGACTTTTGCGTGGTCGCCCGAGGTCAATATATCCGGGATTGCCGCGCCCTC
>JAYUEY010000132.1:0-7457 GCA_043739005.1 Tardiphaga sp. | reverse complement strand
ACGCTCGGTGAACTCACGAAGATCGCGTGGGCCAAGGGCTGTCAGGTGATGATCGAAGGCCCCGGCCATGTGCCGCTGCACAAGATCAAGATCAACATGGACAAGCAGCTCAAAGAGTGCGGCGAAGCGCCGTTCTACACGCTCGGGCCGCTGACGACCGACATCGCGCCGGGCTACGACCACATCACCTCCGGCATCGGGGCAGCCATGATCGGCTGGTTCGGTTGCGCGATGCTTTGTTACGTGACGCCGAAGGAGCATCTCGGCCTGCCGAACCGCGACGACGTGAAAGTCGGCGTCATCACCTACAAGATCGCAGCGCATGCGTCGGACTTGGGCAAGGGTCATCCGGCGGCGCAACTGCGTGACGACGCATTGTCGCGCGCGCGCTTCGATTTCCGTTGGGAGGATCAGTTCAACCTCGGCCTCGATCCCGAAACCGCTGTCGCCTATCACGACGAGACGCTGCCCAAGGACGCTCACAAGGTTGCGCATTTCTGCTCGATGTGCGGGCCGAAATTCTGCTCGATGAAAATCACGCAGGATGTGCGCGACTACGCAGCGACGCTCGGCGACAATGAGAAGGCCGCGCTGAATCTCAGCACCGACGGCAAGTCATCGATGAGCATGACGATGTCCGGCGTCATCGAGGACGGCATGTCGCAGATGAGCGAGAAGTTCCTGAAGATGGGCGGCAAGGTCTATGTCGAAGCCGACGCGGTAAAGGCCAGCAACAAGGTGCTGTAAACAGCGCCGCAATGCGAGTGAGCTGCCGGCATTGCTCGACCAGCGATGCCGGCTGCCTATCGAGACCTCTTGAGCGGTGCCTGTCATGTAGATAGCCGCCGACCAACCGCCTTCCGAAATTCTCCATCGTTCTCCAAAAACGTTTCTCAAATAACGTGAAGCTAGCTTGCACGGAGTCTTGCGCCCATGCCCATCACACACATCCCTGCGCCATCCGGCGTCAAAGCCCCACCGCTGTCGTTCGCGACACGAATAGGCGATACGATTTACGTCTCCGGCATTCCGGGCTTCGACGCCGAGGGCGAGCTGCCGGACACGTTCGACGCGCAGTTCGCCAATGTCGTGACCAACATCACGCGGACGCTGATGCAAGCCGGCGCGACGTTCAAAAATCTCGTGAAGGTCAATGTGCTGCTGACGCGCGCGGAGGATGTGGCCGCGATGAACAAGCATTATGCGCAGGCCTTCGGCCCTGCGCCCTACCCGGCGCGCACCACTTGCGTCGTTGCGGCATTGCCTGATCCGAAGATGCTGATCGAGATCGAAGCCATCGCATCGCTGGCCGAATAGTTTGCGTTTTGCCGACGCGCGCCAAAACCACGACCGGCAAGCAAGTCTTGCCGCAAGCACTCTTGCGCGTTCTGACGCATAGTTTGCCAATCATCAAAAAGGCGGACGAGCGCATCCCCTCCGCCTTTTTTGCTTCTCATCAGCATGCCACGCTCACGCAGCACGACACGGATGGCAGGCACATGACGACATCGACATTCAAACACGCCGCCGCACTGATCGCAGTGCTGGTTCTCGCGACGCCAGCCGCGCGCGCGCAAACGGCGCCTAATCCGCCGGTCTCGCTCACCGTGATTTCGCCGATTTTCAGCCAGCTCGTGCGGTTTTCGAGTCCGTCGGACTTCGTGCCAGTCTTCGAAAACCTCAACGGCAATTTTTACACCCGCGAATCGGTGCTCAAAGGCGAGACCGCGCAGGCCTGGACGCAGATGATCACCGTCACCGGCACCAAGAGCCTTGCCGCCAATCCGACGTTGACGCCCGAAGCCTATGCGGTGTCGCTCGCCGGCGGCTTCAAGACAGTTTGCCCGGAGAGTTTCGTGGCCTTGCCGCTCGGTGCGATGCGGTTCGGCAATCAGGATGGCTTCGCGGCGATCGCCGGTTGCGGGATGGTCGCGAGCAGCGCCGACAAGCACAGCGAGATCGCGCTGATCGTCACCGTGCAGGGAATAGCGGATTTTTATACGATCCAGTGGGCGCAGCGTGGCCCGACCTCCGTCGCAAAGCCCGCGATCGATCGAGCCGCATGGCAGGCGCGCTTGCAGCAATTGTCGCCGATCAGGCTGTGCGCCATCGTGCCCGGCGAAGGCGCGCCCTATCCGAGTTGCGTGAATTCAAAATAGCAAACGCCGGGCGGGCATAGTCATGCTGCTGCTCGCCGAAGGCCAATGGCCGATGGCCGCGACCACGATTTGAAGCCGTCATCCATCCTCTGGTAAGACCCAAGCGGGAATCACGAGAGGATCAGCCAGTGGCCGAGGATGTAACACGACAGGGAAAGCAGGGTCCGGTCGGCCCGCGCGGCGCGCCGGGCGAACCCGGCAAGCCCGGCCCACAGGGCCATCCCGGCCGTCCCGGTCCTGAGGGTCCGCGCGGCAAGGCCGGTCCGGTCGGCAAAGCCGGTCCGCAGGGCAAACGCGGCGAGCAGGGTCTCGCCGGCAAACCGGGCGCGCAAGGCAAGACCGGCGAGCCAGGCCCGCGTGGCGAACAGGGCCCACCCGGCCAGATGCCGTCGCTCGACCAGGTGATGCCGTGGCTACATCTGGTGTTCGATGCGTGGGAAGAGCATCGCCAGACCCGTGCGCGCGAGGCACTCGAACGCGAGACGCAGGAGCGCGAGCAGCAGGCACTGGCGGCTTTGGCCGCCAAGGTGCTCGCCGAGCAAGAGGCCGCGTTTGAGGACGCCGTGGTGGACGATGACGCTGCGGATAACGAGGATCACGACGACGGCAAGAAAAAGAAACGCAAGCACCGCAAAGACAGGAAACCGAAAGACTGATCGTGCGCGGCTGACAGTGCGACGCGCGCGGCTTAAACTTTCAGCGTGCGCGGTCGCAGAAATCGGGGCTTAATCTTTGCGGGACTCGATTTGTCGGCGGCGCTCGATGTAAGCGCCGAAGCGAGGTTGCGATGCGGGCACGTCCTTTGATCGTCATGGTTTTGCTCGTGACGCTCTCATCGGCTCTATTCGGAGGCATAGCCTCAGCCGTCGATCGCGGCCAGTTTGCCGACGTCCCCGACAATATCCGCAACTGGTTCAAGAGCGTCGTCAGCCCGTCTGGCTTGCCGTGTTGCGACATCGCCGATGGTCATCGCACCGATTATGACATTCGCAACGGGCAGTATTTCGTGCCGATCGACGGGCTGTGGTGGCAGGTGCCGGAACGCGCGGTGATCCGCGATAGCGGCAATCCGGTCGGCGAAGGCGTGGTGTGGTATGTCCGCCTGAACGGCAATGTCGTCATCAACTGCTTCGTGCCGGCGGATGCCGTTTAGGGTCTGGTCATTCGTGAAACGAAAAACGGCCCGCTCGCGCGGGCCGTTTCAGTAAGTTGCGCTGATTGCGCAATTGAGGACGGGTTAGCGCGCCGGGCGAAGCTGCAAGCTCGCAATGCCGCCCGAGACGGCGAAGCCGGTCTGGCCCTGGATGCTGACGGGCTGCAACGCAAACGAATTGCCCGAACCACCGACGAGCGCATTCGCGCCTGCGCCGACACCGATCGTGGCGCTGCCGCCGACACCGAAATAATCGCCGGCGAGATCGCCGTAGCCGAACTGGCGCGTCGGAGAGAACACGGCCCACGACAATGTCGTCTGCTCGGTCACGCCAAGGTCAATGCCGATGCGGCTGACGGCGGCGACATAACGCTCAGGGCGACGGCCGGGCGCGCGATACACGCACTGGAACGAATTGTTCGAGCCGATCACAAACCCGACCGAGCGGCCGGCCTGACAGGACAGAGTGCCGGCCTGAACGCCGCCCTCCGGTCCGGTGACGACGACGCGCGAGCGGCGCGCCTGAGCCTCGGCGCTGATCGTCAGCGCCGTGAGAGTGACAGCAAGAAAGCCGACCAGGGCCTTTGAACGAGTCATTTTGTTTTTCTCCGAAGTGAATTCTGACGATCGCCGCTGCGCGCGCGACCACCACACTGTACTCTTTGCGAAAGCGCGACCGCCCGTGTGGGCGACCGCGTCTGATACCGCCTTCTTTGGGGCTTATTTAAGGTTTCCGCAGAACCGCTGGATGCGCTGGCAGGCATCTTCGAGATCCGACGTTTTCGTCGCGTATGAAATTCGGAACGCCGGGCCGAGGCCGAAGGCCGATCCCTGCACCACCGCAACGCCTTCTGTTTCGAGCAATTCCGTCACGAAATCCTCGTCATTGCTGAGCACTTTGCCGGATGGCGCGGTCTTGCCCATCGTGCCCAAGCAGGACGGATAGACGTAAAACGCGCCTTCGGGTCGCGGGCACTCGATACCGCTGGCCTGGTTCAACATCGCCACCACGAGATCGCGGCGCTCCTTGAACACGGCATTGTTAGCGGGGATGAATTGCTGCGGACCGTTGAGCGCTTCGACCGCCGCCCATTGCGAGATCGACGACGGGTTGGAGGTCGATTGCGACTGGATCGTCGACATCGCCTTGATCAGCTCGGCCGGGCCACCGGCATAGCCGATGCGCCAGCCGGTCATGCAATAGGCCTTTGACACACCGTTCACCGTCAGCGTGCGGTCATACAATTTCGGCTCGACCTGCGCCGGAGTCGTAAAGGTAAAGTCGTCATAGACGAGGTGTTCGTACATGTCGTCGGTCATCACCCAGACGTGCGGATGCTTCACCAGCACGTCGGTGAGTGCCTTCAATTCCGCGCGCGTATAGGCTGCACCCGTCGGGTTCGACGGCGAGCACAGGATGATCCATTTGGTCTTCGGCGTGATCGC
Organism: Tardiphaga sp.; assembly: GCA_043739005.1. GTDB lineage: Bacteria > Pseudomonadota > Alphaproteobacteria > Rhizobiales > Xanthobacteraceae > Tardiphaga. The sequence goes on along the minus strand of JAYUEY010000132.1, from coordinate 2,699 downwards.
TGCTTCGAGCGCGGCAGGCTGCAGCTTGAAACCGGATTCCGCCGTGCAGATCAACGGCACGCTCTCGCCGCCGGCAAGCGCCACCATTTCCGGATAGCTCACCCAATACGGCGCGGGAATGATGACTTCGTCGCCAGGGTTCAGCGTCGCCATCAGCGCGTTGTAGAGCACCTGCTTGCCGCCGGTTCCGACGATGATCTGGTTCGGCTTGTAGGTCAGGCCGTTCTCGCGCTGAAATTTCGCAATGATGGCCTCCTTCAATTCTGGAATGCCGTCCACCGCCGTATACTTGGTCTTGCCGGCTTCGATCGCATGGATCGCTGCGAGCTTGATGTTGGCTGGCGTGTCGAAATCCGGCTCGCCGGAGCCGAGCCCGATGACGTTGCGACCAGCCGCCTTCAACGCACGCGCTTTGTCCGTGACCGCAATGGTGGCGGACGGCTTCACACGGTCGAGCGCGGCGGACAGAAACGGCATGGTCATCTCCTCACGATGTAGCGTGCGCGTGCAATGGCGCGCGCGTTTGTAAGATCCTGATTCCGGGATCGGCGCACCCTATTCCCCGATACGCTGCACTGCAAGACGATTGCCGGATGTCCTGAACGAGAAAGCATCTCAAATCGCATAAAGGTGTGCGTGATCGCGCATGATGTCGGGTAAATCTGACGTGTGGTTTGCCACCGCAGTCGTTTTCATCTTTTCGAGATGGCAGCCCTTGCGACGCGGCGGTGTCGGCATCATTGTTTGGCCGCGAAGGACCACGACAAGTTGGGCTCCATCTCCGGGACGAAAGCGATCGGGCGCATGTACAAACTTTATTCGATGCAACGCTCCGGCAACAGCTACAAGGTCCGCCTTGCGCTGGCGTTTCTCGATGCACCCTATCGCGCGATCGAGGTCGATATCCTGCGCGGCGAAAGCCGCACGCCGGATTTCCTCGCCATGAATCCGAGCGGCCAGGTGCCGCTTCTGGAAGTGGCCGAGGGCCGTTACCTCGCCGAATCCAATGCCATCCTGTGGTATCTCGCGATCGGCACCTCGCTGGCCCCCGAATCCCGCATCGAGCGGGCCGAAGCCCTGCAGTGGATGTTCTTCGAACAGCATGCGCTGGAGCCTAATCTCGGTGCTGCTTATTTCTGGCTGGCGCTGGTGCGCGGCGGCCGCGATCTTCAGACCCATGCACTCGACGACTGGATGGAGCGCGGCTATGCGGCGCTGCAAGTGATGGAAAATCATCTCAAGACGCATGAGTTCTTCGCCGCGGGCCAGCTCACGGTCGCGGACATCGCGCTCTACGGCTATACGCACGCCGCCGATCAGTGCGATTTCGAGCTATCGACGTTCCCGTCCGTTCAGGCGTGGTTGCGCCGGGTCGAGGCCGCGCCGGGCTTTGTCGCGATGGACTGGAAGCCGGTTGCCGAAAGCGTCAACGGCGATTCCGCCGGCGTCGCAGCCTGAGTGAGGCGAGCAGGTTGGTTGCATTACAAAAAAGCAATCAAGGCATAAAAATCGACCGCAACACCGAAATAGCGGGCATAACCGGCTGAATTGTCTTGTTATCGCCATAGTTGGGTAGTTTTCGCCTAAATCTTGCCTGGCACTGCTGCGAATTCTCAACTTACGGGCGATTCGTCCGTGATCTGAAGGATTTACGGCCATGATCCGGTCGCCCGGCGCAGCGTCAGGTTTTAACCGGCCTGCCGCGCCTGTCGCGTCATCCCGACTGACCAGCGCCGTTGCGGCGTCGCTGACGCTTGGCGCGTTGTCACTGAGCCTGATCATGACGATCACCATCCTGTCGATCAGGGTCTCGATGGCGTTGCCCTGCCCGACCTGACTTTTCCTTGGACATTTCCTCGCCGACACGACCAGCGGCGGACCGAATTGTCCTGACGCCCGGTCGGCGATTGTGGACGTGGCTGGTGTCCCTCTTGGAGATTTGGATTTTGGGATCAGGATTTTGGGGATCGGAATGAAGGCACCGAAATCACCCTTACTCTGGGTCACGGCATCGCTGACGGCGGCGATCGTGCTGGTGGCGTCGCTCGTCATCGCGACGGGCACGCGCGGCGAAAATGCCTCTTTTGCTTCCTCCGCCGGACAATTGGACGTGCAGACCGTCGCCTCCGGCCTCGCCAGCCCTTGGGCGCTGGCTTTTTTGCCGGATGGCCGCATGCTCGTGACCGAGAAGCCCGGCCGCATCCGCCTCGTCACCGCCGATGGCAAACTCTCCCCGCCACTGAAGGGCGTGCCTGAGGTCTCCACAAACGGACAGGGCGGCTTGCTCGACCTCGTGCTCGACCGCAATTTTTCGGACAATCGGACTCTGTATTTTTGTCAAGCCGAGCGTGCCGGACAAGGAAACCAGCAAGGCGGCCGCACCGCTGTCACGCGCGCGACGCTGTCGGCCGATGCCACAAAACTCGACGATGTGAAAGTGATCTTCCATCAAGACGGGCCATTGTCGTCCGGCAATCATTACGGCTGCCGCATCGCACAGGCCGCGGACAACAATCTGTTCGTCGGCCTCGGAGATCACTTCACCTATCGCAACGAGGCGCAGAACCTCGCCAACCATCTCGGCAAGATGATCCGCATCGCGCCTGATGGCTCGGTACCGAAGGACAATCCGTTTGTCGGGCGAGATGGTGCGAAGCCGGAAATCTGGAGCTATGGCCACCGCAACATTCAGGCTGCGG
>JAYUEY010000131.1:0-15147 GCA_043739005.1 Tardiphaga sp. | reverse complement strand
CTTCCTCGAAAACGAAATGCTGTACGGCCATTCCGGCGAGGTTCCAAAACTCGACGATTACGTGATTCCGATCGGCAAGGCCCGGATCGTGCGATCCGGCGGTCATGTCACCATCATCTCCTGGTCGAATGGAATGTCCTATGCGCTGAAAGCCGCCGATGAGCTGGCCAAGGACGGCATCGAGGCCGAAGTGATCGATCTGCGCACGCTGCGTCCGCTCGATACCGAAACGATTATCAATTCCGTGAAGAAAACCGGCCGCGCAGTCGCGGTGGAAGAGGGCTGGCAGCAGAACGGCGTGGGAGCGGAATTGTCTGCGCGGATCATGGAAGGCGCGTTCGACTATCTCGACGCGCCGGTGGCGCGCGTCTCGGGCAAGGACGTGCCGATGCCTTACGCTGCCAATCTCGAAAAGCTGGCATTGCCTTCGGTGGCCGACGTCGTGGCGGCGGCCAAGGCCGTTTGTTATCGGTGACGGATGACCGGTCCGAAACAGCAGCCGCTGCCGCCCGACGTTGCCGAGCGTGATGACGCGATCGAGGTGCTGCGCGCCTTCGTCGTCGATGGCGGATTGTCGATCGCGTTTGCGCGCGCCTTCGAGCAGCCGGACATGTGGGGGCTTTTGCTGGTCGACATCGCGCGCCACGCTGCGCGGGCTTATGGACGAGAGAGCGAATTTTCGGAGGATGAGGCGCTGAGACGGATCATCGACATGTTCGAAGCCGAGATCGCGCGGCCGACCGACACAGGCACGACCGAATTGGGTTCGTCCGTGCCGCGTTCGCAAAAGGGTCACTGAGATGACTAGGCCACTGAGATGACGACGCATCAACAGCATCTCGATTTCATGGCGGAAGCGATCCGCGAGGCTGCAGACAGCATCGCGCAAGGCGGTTTGCCGATCGGCGCGATTCTGACGCGCGGCGACACGATCATTGCGCGGGGCCACAACAATCGGGTTCAAGAAAAGAACGTCATCCTGCATGGCGAGATGAGCTGTCTGCGCGATGCCGGGCTGACTTCGTTCCACGACACGGTGATGTATACGACGCTGTCGCCGTGCTCCATGTGCGCTGGTGCCGTCGGCCTGTTCAAGCTGTCGATGCTGGTGATCGGGGAATCCGTGACATTCGCCGGCAGTAAGGACATCCTGACCCAGTTCGGCATCCCCTTCATCGACCTCGACGACGACCGCTGCACCACCATGATGAAAAACTGGCGGTCTGTTCCGGCCAATGAACGCCTTTGGCAGGGCGATATCGGCAATTGAGTTTTCGCTGTTTCGACGTTTCACGCATGACCATCCTGTGAGGGCATAATGCCGATCAACATCCTGATGCCCGCGCTGTCGCCGACGATGGAAAAGGGCAATCTCGCCAAGTGGCTTAAGAAAGAGGGCGACACGGTCAAATCCGGCGATGTCATCGCCGAGATCGAAACCGACAAGGCGACGATGGAGGTTGAAGCCGTCGATGACGGCACGATCGCCAGGATCATGGTGCCGGAAGGCACGCAGGATGTCCCGGTCAATGACATCATCGCGGTGATGGCCAGCGAAGGCGAGGACGTGAAAGTGGCCGGCGCAGGTGCTGGTAAGTCGGAGAAAAAGGCTGAGGCTAAGCCAGAGCCCACGCCAGAGTCAAAAAAAGCCGAAGCGCCGAAGCAGGCAAATGGCAGTGCGAGTGCGCCTGCAGTCTCTGAGGCTCCCGAGGCCTCGACGCAAGCCGCACCCCAATCGAACGGCGATCGCGTGTTCGCGTCACCGCTGGCCAAGCGCCTCGCCAAGGATGCCGGCATCGAGATCGGCCGCATCACTGGCAGCGGACCGCATGGCCGTATTATCGCGCGCGATGTTTCCGATGCCAAATCCGGCAAGGGTCTGAAGGCCTCGCCCGCCGGTGCGGCCGTGCCGACCGCGGCGGCTCCGGCATCGATGTCCGACAAGCAGATTATGGCGTTCTATAAAGAGGGCAGCTACGAGGTCATCCCGCATGACGGGATGCGCCGCACGATCGCGCAACGCCTCACGCAATCCACCCAGACGATTCCGCATTTCTATCTGACGATGGATTGCAACCTCGATGCGCTGCTGGCCGCGCGCGAGCAGATCAATGCCGCGGCACCCAAGGACAAAGAGAAGAAGCCCGCCTACAAACTCTCGGTGAATGACTTCGTCATCAAGGCGATGGCGGTGGCGTTGCAGCGCGTGCCGAATGCCAACGTGTCGTGGACGGAAGCTGGCATGCTCAAGCACAAGACATCCGATGTCGGCGTCGCCGTCGCGATGCCAGGCGGCCTGATCACGCCGATCATCCGCAGTGCTGAGACGCAGTCGCTGTCGACGATCTCGAACCAGATGAAGGATTTCGCGGCGCGCGCGCGCAATCGCAAATTGAAGCCTGAGGAATATCAGGGCGGCACCACAGCGGTGTCGAATTTAGGCATGTTCGGGATCAAGGATTTCACCGCCGTGATCAACCCGCCGCACGCAACGATATTGGCGGTTGGTGCGGGCGAACAGCGCGCGGTCGTCATCAACGGCAAGATTGAAGTCGCCAACATGATGAGCGTGACGTTGTCCTGCGATCACCGCGCGGTCGATGGCGCGCTCGGCGCGGAATTGCTCGGCGCGTTCAAGGCGCTGATCGAGAATCCCGTAATGATGATGGTGTAAGATAATGCCGCTGGTTCGCGTCTCGCTGCGGGCAGGCCAATCCGACGCTTATAAAAAAGCGATCGGTGACGGCATCTATTTGGCGTTGCGCGAGACGTTCAACGTGCCCGACGAAGATCGCTTCATCATGGTGTCGGAACACAGCTCAGCGGAATTTCAATTCAGCAAGACTTACATGGACATCGCGCGCAGCGATGATCTAGTCGTCATTCAGATCACGGTGAGCAATACGCGCGACGTCGTGCAGAAGCAGGCGCTTTATGCGCGTATCGTCGAGAAGCTGGCGGCCGATCCCGGCCTACGCAAAGAAGACGTTTTCATCAATTTGCTCGAAGTTGTGAAAGAGAACTGGTCGTTCGGCAACGGCATCGCGCAATACGTTTGATTTGTTCGTCTTCCCTCAACCCGGCACGCTTCGCGCGCCACCCTCTCCCACCACGCGATGCAAGAGCATCGCTCGGGGAGACGGAAACAAGAGAAGCACGTAAATGCCCGACACCTCCTTCGACATCATCGTGATCCGTTCGGGCCCCGGCGGCTATGTCGCGGCGATCCGCGCGGCGCAGCTCGGCTTTAAGGTCGCGATCGTCGAGAAGCAATATCTCGGCGGCATCTGCCTGAATTGGGGCTGCATTCCGACAAAGGCGCTCTTACGCTCGGCGGAAATCTATCACTACATGCAGCACGCCAAGGCCTATGGTCTGTCGGCCGACAACGTCTCGTTCGATGCCAAGGCTGTCGTGGCGCGCTCGCGCGGCGTCTCGAAGCGGCTGAACGACGGCATCGGCTTCTTGATGAAGAAGAACAAGATTCCCGTTATCTGGGGCGATGCGACGATCGACGCGCCGGGCAAGATTACGGTGAAGGCCTCCGCCATCGATGCGCCGAAGGGCGCGCTCGGCGCGGGCAGCTATCAAGCCAAGCACATCATCATCTCCACCGGGGCGCGGCCGCGTGCGCTGCCGGGGCTTGAGCCCGATAAGAAACTGGTCTGGACCTATTTCGAAGCGATGGTGCCGGAGAGCATTCCGAAATCGCTTCTGGTCGTGGGCTCCGGCGCGATCGGGATCGAATTCGCATCGTTCTTCCGCACCATGGGCGCGGAGGTGACGGTTGTCGAAGTGCTGCCGCAGATACTCCCCGTCGAGGACGCCGAGATCGCGACCTTCGCACGAAAGGCTTTCGAGAAGCAGGGCATCAAAATCAAGGCGAACACCAAAGTCACCAAGCTCGACAAGAAAGCCAATAGCGTCGTCTGCACGCTGGAAGCTGACGGCAAGACCGAGACAATCGAGGTCGAGCGCGTCATTTCGGCGGTTGGTGTCGTCGGCAATATCGAAGGCCTCGGGCTAGAGAAATTAGGCGTCAAGACCGATCGCGGCTGCGTCGTCATTGACGGCTTCTGCAAGACCAATGTGCCCGGCATCTATGCGATCGGCGATGTGGCCGGGCCGCCGATGCTCGCTCACAAGGCTGAGCATGAGGGCGTGGTCTGCGTCGAGGCGATCAAGGGGATGCATCCGCATCCGATGGATAAACTGCTGATACCAGGTTGCACCTATTGCCAGCCGCAGGTGGCGTCGGTGGGCTTGACGGAAGCAAAAGCCAAAGAAGGCGGTCGCGAGATCCGCGTCGGGCGCTTCCCCTTTGCCGGCAATGGAAAAGCGATCGCGCTCGGTGAGGATCAAGGTCTGGTCAAGGTCATCTTCGACAAAAAAACGGGCCAGATGCTGGGCGCACATATGGTCGGTGCTGAGGTGACCGAGCTGATCCAGGGCTATGTCGTCGGCATGAACCTGGAAACCACCGAGCAGGAATTGATGCACACGATTTTCCCGCATCCGACCCTGTCTGAGATGATGAAGGAAGCGGTTCTCGATGCCTACGGTCAGGTGCTGAACGCCTAAATCCGAACGAATGTGGTGGTTGCTAGGTTTACAAAATGCCGCCATGGCACAGGAGCCTGAGCCGCTTGCTGCCTCGCCCATAAAACAGGCGTAAGGCGGCACAACGCAGCGCGTATCTCCCAAACCAGTTTTTAAATGGTGCTCTTGCGCAACGATTGTTGCGAAGCAGCCACAGTTCCCGAACATTTAACCGTTGCCGCAACCCGCCCTTGCGTGCGCCGCTATTTGGCCACACGCCTCCACGAAATCTCTGTTTCATTGAGCGGATGTTTTAATCGCCCGCTTAAAAACTTCTCTGACAAGCTTCGTCGGGGATCTGGCAGCTGGAATTCGTTGATGGACGCCAAGACGGACATGAAGTCGCGACTGCCCAGCCGCCACGTCACGGAGGGGCCTGAACGTGCCCCGCATCGCTCGTATCTCTATGCGATGGGTCTGACCACCAAGCAGATTCATCAGCCTTTCGTCGGCGTCGCCTCGTGCTGGAATGAAGCCGCGCCCTGCAATATTTCGCTGATGCGTCAGGCGCAGGCTGTCAAAAAGGGCGTCGCCTCCGCCGGCGGCACGCCGCGGGAATTTTGCACGATCACCGTCACCGATGGCATCGCGATGGGTCATGATGGCATGCGCTCATCGCTGCCCTCGCGTGAATGCATCGCCGATAGCGTCGAATTGACGATGCGCGGCCATGCCTATGATGCGCTGGTCGGTTTGGCCGGCTGCGACAAGTCTTTGCCGGGCATGATGATGGCGATGGTTCGCCTCAACGTGCCGTCGATCTTCATCTATGGCGGCTCGATCCTGCCGGGCAATTTCCGTGGCCAGCAGGTCACGGTGCAGGACATGTTCGAGGCCGTCGGAAAACATTCAGTCGGCGAAATGTCGGACGCCGATCTCGACGAAATCGAGCGCGTCGCGTGCCCGTCGGCCGGTGCTTGCGGCGCGCAGTTCACCGCCAATACGATGGCGACTGTCTCCGAAGCGATTGGTCTGGCGCTGCCATACTCGGCAGGGGCTCCCGCGCCTTATGAAATCCGCGATGCGTTTTGCGCCACTGCCGGCGAGAAGGTCATGGAGCTGATCGCGCTTAACATCCGACCGCGCGATATCGTCACCCGCAGGGCCTTGGAAAACGCTGCGGCTGTGGTCGCTGCTTCTGGCGGCTCGACCAATGCCGCGCTGCATCTGCCAGCGATCGCGCACGAATGTGGCATTAAGTTCGATCTGTTTGATGTGGCCGAAATCTTCAAAAAGACTCCTTATGTCGCCGATTTGAAACCGGGCGGACGTTATGTCGCCAAAGACATGTTCGAAGTAGGTGGCATACCGTTGCTGATGAAGACGCTGCTCGATCACGGGCATCTACACGGCGACTGCCTCACCGTGACGGGGCGCACGATTGCCGAAAATCTAGCGTCGGTGAAATGGAATCCGCATCAGGACGTGGTGCGCTCTGCGGACAAGCCGATCACCGTCACGGGTGGCGTTGTCGGACTAAAGGGAAACCTCGCGCCTGAAGGCGCGATCGTGAAGGTCGCGGGGATGTCTAATCTCAAATTCACAGGACCGGCGCGCTGCTTCGACCGCGAAGAAGACGCTTTCGAGTCCGTGAAGACCAGAACCTATAAAGAGGGCGAGGTCATCGTCATTCGCTATGAAGGGCCGCGCGGCGGTCCCGGCATGCGCGAGATGCTTTCGACTACGGCAGCGCTGACCGGGCAGGGCATGGGCGGCAAGATCGCGCTCATCACAGACGGCAGGTTTTCGGGCGCGACGCGTGGCTTCTGCATTGGCCATGTCGGCCCGGAAGCGGCGATCGGCGGCCCGATCGCTTTGATCGAGGACGGCGACATCATCGAGATCGATGCCGACGTCGGCACTCTCAATGTGCGTTTGAGCGACGAAGAACTGTTGCTCCGCAAAACCAAATGGCAACCGCGCGCGACAAACCATACGTCGGGCGCTCTGTGGAAATATGCCCAGCAGGTCGGGCCTGCGGTCGATGGTGCGGTCACCCATCCGGGCGGCGCGCACGAGAAACAGTGTTATGCGGACATCTAGGCGTAGCGTTTGCTTTGCGTTGATGCTGGGAGCTGCCGTCGCGGCGTTCCTCTCGGTGTCTGCGCGTGCCTTTGACGGCACGACGGTCGGTCAGGATACGCCGATCGCGGTGCTGTCGCCGCAGCCCGGCTTGAAGAAACTGGTGCCGCCGAATGACATTCCGGATCCAGCGCCGAACACATCCCTGACCGCGTTGCAGTATCAGGCCGAAGGCGGCCACCCGGTTGCGCAATGGAAGCTCGGGCGGATGTACGCCAATGGCGACGGCGTCACGCAGGACGATCTACGCGCCTTTGAATATTTCAGTCGCGTCGCCAACGCTCATGCCGAGGATTCGCCGCGCGCGCCGCAGGCTGCAATCGTCGCCAATGCGTTCGTATCACTCGGTCGATATTATCTCGACGGCATTCCGAATTCCAGAATTAAGCCCGATGCCGAGCGCGCGCGCGAGATGTTCTCCTATGCGGCGTCCTATTTCGGCAATGCCGATGCGCAATATGATCTGGCGCGGTTGTATCTCACGGGCGTTGGCACGCCGCGCGATACGAAATACGGCGTGCGCTGGCTCGGTCTCGCAGCCCAGAAAGGCCAGCATCAGGCCCAAGCGATGCTTGGCCAGATGCTGTTCAGCGGCGAGCAATTGCCGCGACAAGCCGCACGCGGGTTGATGTGGCTAACACTGGCCCGCGACAGCGCTGCACCGGACGAGGTCTGGATTAAGGACAGCTACAACAAGGCGATCGGTAAGGCATCTCAGGATGATCGCGCGATGGCGTTGCAACTGCTTGAGAACTGGGTTCAGGGCAAACGGGATTGAGGCGACGGTCTAGCTGTCATCCAGCGAGGCGCGCGACTTGACCGCGTAGAAAATGCGGTCGCTGAGTACCTCAAGATCATGGTTTGGTTAACCTTAAGCCGTTGCCAGATCGAGATCGATCCACACCGGGACATGGTCCGACGGTTTTTCCCAACTCCGCACATGCTTGTCGATACCGACGCCGGTGAGGCGGTCAGCGGCCTGTGGCGACAGCAGTAAGTGATCGATGCGGATGCCGTGGTTCTTTTGCCATGCGCCGGCCTGATAATCCCAGAATGTGTATTCGCCGCCGGTGTCCGACACGGCCCGCAGGGCATCGGTCAGGCCGAGGCCCAGCAGCCGCTGGAAGCTCTCGCGGGTCTGCGGCTTAAACAGCGCATCGTTGGTCCATGCCGCCGGATTGTAGACGTCGCGCGCTGCCGGGATAACATTGAAGTCGCCCGCCAAAATCAGCGGCTCCTCGGTTTTTAGCCGGTCGCGGGTGTAGTCGGCCAACCGATCCATCCAGCGCAGCTTGTAGGGATATTTGTCGGTGTCGACCGGATTGCCATTCGGCAAATAAAGGCAGGCGACGCGAACGACGCCGGACTTCAGCGACACCACGCCCTCGATGAAACGCGACTGAATATCTTCGTCATCGCCGCCCAATCGCGGCGTTGCTTCGTCCAGCGGATATTTCGACAGCAGGGCCACGCCGTTAAAGGTCTTCTGGCCGTGGGTCACGACATTATAACCGAGCGCTTCGATCGCCTCGCGTGGGAAGACGTCGTCCATGCATTTGATTTCCTGCAGGCAGGCGATATCCGGTGCGGTGTCCTTGAGCCAGGTCAGGAGATGGTCGAGCCGCTGGCGGACCGAATTGACGTTCCAGGTGGCGATACGCATGCGGGAGATTCCGTCACAACAATTATAACTTTTGCAAGCTGTGGCATACCATGACCTCGGTCATTGTGATAATCAGTCTAATTAGGCGATTAAATCGCTGCGATATTTAACAGACTGAGTGAGGAAACCGGGGCCGACGCGAACTCATTGCCGCGATCGGACGGGATGTCATGAAAAAGCGCAACGCGGTCATCTTATTGGGGCTCATCTGCGCGGTCGCGCTCGGTGCGTACGTGTCCAGATCCTCATGGAATGGGCAGGCGCGCAGCGAGCAGGCACTGCCGAAGCCGCGCATCGTTGCCGTCGAACTGGCCAAATCCGAACAACGTCCGATTCCCGTCGATGTCGACTCGATTGGCATCGTGACGCCGATCTCAAGCGTCGCTTTGAAATCGCGCGTTGAAACCACGATCATGCAAGTGCATTTCGAGGACGGCGCGAAGGTGAAGGAGGGCGATCTCCTGTTCACGCTGGATTCGCGTCAGATCGACGCCCAGATCGAGCAGGCGCAAGGCGCGCTCGCCCGCGATCAGGCGCAATTGGCCGGCGCGCAGCGCGACGTCAAACGTTTTAACGAGCTGATCGGCAAGGGCGCAACAACGCAGGTCAATGTCGATAACGCCAAGACACAAGCGGACATTTTCGCCGGCACCATTCAGGCCGACCAGTCGGCGCTCGACAATCTGAAGGTGCAGAAGAGTTTCACGCTGATCCATGCGCCGGTGTCGGGCCGCATCAGCGCAGCCAACGTCAAAGTCGGTAATTTCGTTCGCCCGGCCGACATTACGGCGTTGGCGACAATCAACCAGATGGCTCCCGTCTATGTGTCGTTCTCGGTGCCGCAACGTGTGCTGGCCGATCTGCGCGATGCGATGGGCGCGTCGGCGACCAAAGTCGTGGCATCGATCCCGGGCAGCGGCCGGTCCGAGGCCGGCAAGGTGGCGATGGTCGAGAACACCGTGGATTCGACGACCGGCATGGTGACGGTGCGCGGCATCATGGACAACGGTAACGAGACGCTGTGGCCGGGCACGCTGGTGCAGACCAAGCTGACCGTGCGCACCGAAAATGTCGTCGTGGTGCCGACCGTCGCCGTGCAACGCAGCCAGACCGGAAACACTGTTTTTGTCGTCAAGGGCGGCGTCGCCAATGTCCGGCAGGTCAAGACTGAGCGCACCTTTCAAGGGCTGACGGTCATCACCGAAGGCCTGTCCGGTGGCGAGGATGTGGTGGTGGACGGGCAGTTGCTGCTGCTCGATGGCACCAAAGTCCAGGCCCGCGCGCCCAAGGCCGGAGCATAAAAAATGACGCTGTCGGAGCTTTGCATTCGGCGGCCAGTGATGACGATGCTTATCACTGCATCGATCATCGCCTTCGGCATTTTTGGATTCCGGCTGCTGCCAGTGTCGGCGCTGCCCAAAGTTGATTTCCCCACGATTGCTGTAACAGCAACGCTGCCCGGTGCCAGTGCCGACACCATGGCGGCGTCGGTCGCTGGAGTGATCGAGCGGCAGCTCTCGACCATCGCCGGTATTTCGTCGATGTCGTCATCGTCGTCGCAGGGCTCCACGCAGATCACGATCCAGTTCGACCTCAATCGCAATATCGATGCGGCGGCGCTCGACGTCCAGACCGCGCTAACCATCGCGCAGCGCCGGTTGCCGATCGAGATGACGATCCCGCCAAGCTTTCGCAAAGTGAATCCCGGCGATTTTCCGGTGCTGTTCATCGCGCTGCGCTCGGCGACGCTGCCGCTGTCGGCCGTCAACGAATATGGCGATATCACTGTTGGGCAATCGCTGTCGCAGATCCCTGGCGTCGCGCAGGTCGTGATCTACGGCCCGCAAAAATTTGCGATCCGCGTGCAGGCCGATCCCGAAGCCGCCGCGGCGCGGGGGTTGTCGCTTGAAGACATTCGCACGGCGGTGTCGCGTGCCAATTCGTCAACGCCTGTGGGCACGTTAAACGGCCCGAAGCAGGACGTATCGCTGCAGGCCTCGGGCCAGATGGACAAGGCGGCCGATTATCGCTCGGTGGTCGTGGCCTGGCGAAACGGATCGCCGGTCAAGCTCGATGAGGTCGCCAAGATTTACGATAGCGTTGAAAACGACAAGGTCGCGACGTGGCTGAATGGCGAACGCGCGATCGTGCTCGCGATCCAGAAGCAACCCGACGCCAACACCGTCGCAGTGGTCGATGGCGTGCTGGCGAAGCTGCCGGCGCTGCGCGGGCAAATTCCACCAACCGTCTCCGTTAGTGTGATGATGGATCGCTCGATCTCCGTTCGGCAGGCGGTGGCCGACGTCGAGGAAACGCTCCTCATTGCCGTGGTGCTGGTGATTCTCGTTATTTTCCTGTTCTTGCGCTCGGCCTGGGCGACGTTCATTCCCGCGCTCGCGGTGCCGATCTCGTTGTTCGGCACCTGTGCCGTGATGTACATGCTGGATTTCTCCATCAACAACATGACGCTGCTGGCGCTGACATTGTCGGTCGGCTTCGTCGTCGACGACGCCATCGTCATGCTGGAGAATATCGTCCGCCATATCGAGCACGGCATGAAGCCGTTCGATGCGGCGCTGAAGGGCGCACGCGAGATCGGCTTTACGATCATCTCGATCACCTTTTCGCTGATTGCCGTGTTTATCCCCGTATTGCTGATGGGCGGTATCGTCGGCCGGGTGTTCCGCGAATTTGCGGTCACGATCGCGGTCGCCATCGTCGTGTCCGGTTTCGTCTCGCTGACGCTGACGCCGATGCTATGCGCTCGCGTCCTGAAGGCGCACGATCCGGCCAAGAAAGACAACATCGTCCTTCGGATATTCGAAGCTGCGTTTGCTAACCTGCTGCGTTCGTATGAATGGGCGCTCGACCGCGTGCTCGCCTTCAGGGGCGTGATGCTGCTGGTAACGCTGGCGACGCTCGCCGGAACGGTCTGGCTCTATATTGCCGTACCGAAAGGCTTTTTCCCGCAGGAGGATACCGGCTTCCTGATCGGCGTGACCGAAGCCGCCACGGATACTTCGTTCGAGGCGATGTCGGTGCGGCAGAAGGCGCTCGCCGACATTCTGGCATCCGACCCCGCCATCGATTACATCAACTCGACCGTCGGCTCCGGCGGGCCGAATCCAACAGCCAATTATGGCCGCCTGTTTATCGCGCTCAAGCCGCAGAAGACTCGCGACGCGGCACCTGCGGTGATCACGCGGCTGCGCCAGAAGGCGACAGCGGTGCCGGGGCTTCAAGCATTTTTCCAGAGCATTCAGAACCTCAATGTCGGCGGCCGCATCTCGAAGAGCCAGTATCAATACGTTCTGCAAAGCGGCGACACGGCCTCGCTGTACCGGCTCGCACCAGAGATGCGCGAGAAGATCGCCAAGGTACCCGGTCTGCTCGACGTGACAACCGACCTCTACATCAAGAACCCGCAGATGACGGTCGATATCGATCGCGAGAAGGCGGCCGTTTATGGCATCACCGTCGATCAGGTTCGCAACCAGCTTTATAACGCGTTCGGCGCGCGGCAGGTCGGCACGATCTATACGCCGTCGAATGACTACCAGATCATTCTCGAAGCGCAGCCGCAGTTTCGTGTCGATCCGTCCGACTTGTCGAAGCTCTATTTGAAAACGCAGACCAATCAGACTATTCCGCTCGACGCCGTGGCGAAGATGACGCCGAGCGTCGGACCGCTGCAGATCAACCATCAGGGCCAGCAGCCGGCGGTGACGATCTCGTTCAATCTGCAACCCGGCACGTCGCTCGGCTATGCGGTCGATCAGATCAGCCAGATCGAACGCGATTCGAATTTGCCGGTGACGATTGCGACCGGCTTTTCCGGCACTGCGCAGGTGTTTCAAGATTCGTTGCGTGGGCAGGGCGTGCTGATTTTAGCGGCCGTGTTCGCGGCCTTTGTCATTCTTGGCATTCTCTATGAGAGCTTCATCCATCCGATAACGATCATCTCAGGCCTGCCGTCGGCCGGCATCGGTGCGATCCTGACGCTGATGCTGTTCAATATGGAATTGTCGGTCATCGCGATGATCGGCATCGTGATGCTGGTCGGTATCGTGAAGAAAAATGCCATCATGATGGTGGATTTCGCGCTGGAGCGCCGCCGCGTTGGGCTCTCCGCCGAACACGCCATCCGCGAGGCGGCGTTGTTGCGTTTCCGCCCGATCATGATGACGACATTCGCCGCAATCTTCGGCACGCTTCCGATTGCCTTGGGAGCGGGAGCCGGCGCTGAATTGCGTCAGCCACTCGGCGTTGCCGTCGTTGGCGGGCTGTGCGTATCGCAACTGCTGACGCTGTTCATCACGCCGGTGATCTACATCTATCTTGATCGCTTCGATCGTCGCCTCAAGCGTCGCCTCGATCCGACGTTCAATGAGCCCGTCGAGATCGATCGCCCGCGCGTGGTCGCTGCAGAGTAGTTTGAGGTCAGATCGAAAAGCTCGTCCCGCAACCGCAAGACGCCGTTGCGTTTGGATTGACGACCCGAAACGACGCGCCGATCAGGTCATCGACGAAATCCACCTCGGAGCCCGCCAGAAACGGCACGGATGCAGGATCGACCAGCACCACAGCCGTATCGCGGGAAATCACCAGATCGTCCTCCGCCTGCGCCCGTTCGACGTCGAACTTGTACTGAAAGCCCGAACAGCCGCCGCCTTCGACGCTGATCCGCAGCATCGCTCCGTCGCCCTCGGATTTGAGGATCTGACCGATGCGCTTGGCGGCGCGTTCGCTGATGGTGACGGATTCGCTCATGGTGTCATCTCCGGCGGCCAAATCATTTGTATCCGACCCGATCCATAGTTAAGTGCCGTTGACCCCGGAATCAAACGATACCGAGCTGGAAGAGGTATAAATCGCTGTGTCGGTCGGAATGGCTGCCCCCCGCAAGGCCTATGCCTGCGACCCCGATCACAGCCGTGGCCGCCGCTTTGCCGAGCCGCCCAGCACCACCCGCAGCGCGTTTCGCCGCGATTGTGACCGGGTGATCCATTGCACCGCCTTCCGCCGCCTCAAGCATAAGACGCAGGTGTTCGTCTTTCATGAGGGCGACCATTACCGCACAAGGCTGACGCACACCTTGGAAGTGGCCCAGATTGCGCGCGCGCTGGCACGGCAGCTCGGACTGGACGAAGACCTGACCGAGGCCTTAGCGCTCGCACATGATCTCGGCCACCCGCCGTTCGGACATGCCGGCGAGCGCGCGCTGGACGAGTGTCTCAAGGCGCATGGCGGCTTCGACCACAATGCGCAGACGCTGCGCGTCGTGACGTCGCTGGAGCATCGCTATCCGGAATTCGACGGCCTCAACTTAACATGGGAAACGCTGGAGGGCATCGTCAAGCATAACGGCCCGCTGACCGACGCCAGCGGCAAGCCGGTTGGGCGCTATGCCTTCACGGGACTTCCTTATGGCATCACGGAATTCGACCAGCATTTCGGGCTGGAGCTGTCGAGCCATGCCTCGCTCGAAGCGCAATGTGCTGCGATTGCAGACGACATTGCCTATGACGCCCATGACATTGATGACGGGCTACGCGCCGGGCTGTTTTGCGTCGATGATCTGAAAGTTATGCCTCGCACGGCGCAAATGATCGCCGAGATCGACGTTCGCTACCCGCATCTCGACGAAAGCCGTCGGGGGGCCGAACTGGTACGCGAACTGATTTCCTATCTGATCGCGGACGTCTTCGCCGCGACCAGTGGGAGGCTCACGGACATCCGGCCGGGCAGCGTCGACGAGGTCCGGTTTCACGATGGTGCGTTGGTTCGATTTTCTCCTGACGCGGAGGAAGCTGAGGCGATGATAAAAACCTTCCTGCGCGAACGGATGTACCGCGCGCCGCGCGTGATGTTGGTGATGGCCGACGCGGCCTCCGTGGTCCGTGACCTGTTCACGCGCTATTCGACCGCGCCGGGCGATCTGCCCGCCGAATGGCGGCCGGCAGTCGAGTCAGCCACGGACGAGACCGGGCAGGCGCGGTCGATCGGCAATTTTATCGCTGGGATGACCGACCGCTATGCGCTCACCGAGCACGGCCGGCTTTTTGACTCGACGCCGGATTTACGTTAGCCCGCGCGTTCGTTTCGTGCATATTTAACAGCGGTTTTGATCAATCGATGGCGTCCTCAACTCATCCAACGCATCTGTTTGCCGATGTGCTCGCGCGCGTCCACGCCGCCTGCGCCGCGCTAGCCTCGTCCGGCGCACTACCCGCCGGGCTCGATCTCGCGCGCGTCGTCGTCGAGCCGACCAAGGATGCGTCGCATGGCGACATGGCGACCAATGCCGCGATGGTCTTGGCCAAGGAAGCGAAATCCAAATTACGCGATCTGGCTGATAAGATCGCAGACGCGCTTCGCGCCGATCCGCTGGTCGAGAAAGTCGATGTCGCCGGTCCCGGCTTCATCAATCTGACATTGAAGCCGCAGGCTTGGACTGACGCGCTGCGCGCCGTGCTGGATCAGGGCGACAGCTACGGCAAATCCGCCATTGGGGCCGCCGAAAAGGTCAATGTCGAATATGTCTCGGCCAATCCGACCGGGCCAATGCATGTCGGCCATTGCCGGGGTGCGGTGTTCGGCGATGCGCTGGCGAGCCTCCTGGCGTTCGCGGGATTCGATGTCATACGCGAATTCTACATCAACGATGCCGGTGCGCAGGTTGACGTGCTCGCGCGATCGGCGTTCCTGCGCTACCGCGAGGCGCTGGGCCAAGACATCGGTGCAATTCCGGAAGGACTTTACCCCGGCGACTACCTGAAGCCGGTGGGACAGGCGCTGGCGGC
>JAYUEY010000130.1:0-2740 GCA_043739005.1 Tardiphaga sp. | reverse complement strand
CGGTATCATTCACGGCTTCGAGCTGCTGGAAAAACTCGGCTTCCATGAATGGGGCTTCGACTACGTCTTGCTCGACTTCCTCGGCGACGTGGTGTGTGGCGGCTTCGGTCTGCCGATCGCACGCGACATGTGCCAGAAGGTGATCGTCGTCGGCTCCAACGATTTGCAGTCTCTGTACGTCGCCAACAATGTCTGCTCGGCGGTCGAGTATTTCCGCAAGCTCGGCGGTAATGTCGGTGTCGCCGGCATGGTCATCAACAAGGATGACGGCACTGGCGAAGCGGCAGCTTTTGCGAAGAGCGTCGGCATTCCCGTGCTGGCCGCGATCCCGGCCGATGATGACATCCGCAAGAAATCCGCGAATTACGAAATCATCGGCCTTCCCGGCGGCGAGTGGGCGTCATTGTTTGAAACGCTCGCTGAAAATGTCGGCCTTGCGCCGCCGGTCCGTCCGACGCCGCTGACGACGGACGGTTTGCTCGGGCTTTTCTCCGGCGAACAGGTCGGCCGCAACGTCGTGCTTGAACCGGCGACGATGGAAGATATGTGCGGCAAGTCGATCATCGACACGCCGTCCCTCGAAGTCGTTTACGACGCGGCATAGGGATCGCTGCCATGAACGCAATCTTGCCTCGCTACAGCGGATCGATCGGTGAATCGGTTGCGCACGATGCCGTCGAGGTGGAGATCACTTTGGACGACGCCGTCGCTGCCGAGACGCCTGTCATCAATACCGCGGCAACCAAGACCGATGGCCTCGGATGCCACGCCGGCAAGACTGAACTGAGCGCAGCTGCGAAGGCCGCCGGAAAAAGCGCGATCCTCGATCGTTACGCCGCCGATTATCCGAAGGGTCCGCATGACCAGCCGCAAAGCATGTGCCCGGCGTTCGGATCGCTGCGTGTCGGCCTGCGGATGCGCCGCACCGCCACCATTCTTTCCGGCTCGGCGTGCTGTGTGTATGGACTGACTTTCACGTCGCATTTTTATGGCGCGCGTCGCAGCGTCGGCTATGTGCCGTTCAATTCGGAAACGCTCGTCACAGGCAAACTGTTCGAGGATATCCGCGAAGCCGTGTTCAAGCTCGCCGATCCCGCGCTTTATGACACCATCATCATCACCAATCTGTGCGTGCCGACCGCGTCGGGCGTGCCGCTCGATCTGCTGCCGGATGAAATCAATGGCGTCCGCATCATTGGTATCGATGTGCCCGGCTTCGGTGTGCCGACGCATGCGGAAGCCAAGGACGTGCTCGCGGCTGCCATGCTTGAATATGCTCGCAAGGAAGTCGAGCAGGGGCCGGTTGCCGCACCTCGCGGCGGCAAGAGCGAAAAGCCGACCGTGACACTGGTGGGCGAGATGTTTCCGGCCGATCCGGTTGGTCTCGGTATGATGCTGGAACCGCTCGGTCTCGCGGCTGGGCCTGTGGTGCCGACGCGCGAATGGCGCGAATTATATTCGGCGCTGGATTGCGCGGCGGTCGCAGCGATCCATCCGTTTTACACCGCGAGCTTTCGGCAATTCGGTTTGGCTGGTCGGAAGATCGTCGGCTCCGCGCCGGTCGGTCATGACGGCACGGAAGCTTGGCTCGAATCGATCGGCAATGCCTGCAACGTGTCACGCGACAAGATCGATGCTGCCAAGAACAAGTTCTTGCCGATGATCAAAGCCGCTCTGGCGGCGAAGCCGATCGATGCGCGTATCACCGTGTCCGGTTACGAAGGCTCGGAACTGCTCGTCGCACGGCTGCTCATCGAGAGCGGCGCGCGCGTGCCGTATGTCGGCACAGCCTGTCCGCGCACTGAATGGTCGAACGCCGATCGCGAATGGCTCGAAGCCAAGGGCACGCGCGTGCAATATCGCGCCTCGCTGGAAATGGACCTCGCCGCCGTTGGCGAGTTCAAGCCTGATCTAGCGATCGGCACGACGCCTGTCGTGCAAAAGGCCAAGCAGCTTGCGATCCCGGCGCTGTATTTTACAAACCTCATCTCGGCGCGACCGCTGTTTGGCGTCGCCGGTGCTGGTTCGCTGGCCCAGGTCGTCAATGCTGCGCTCGGCAATCAGAGTCGCTTCGACGAGATGCGCGATTTCTTTGGCGATGTCGGCGAAGGCGCAAACGCAGGTGTGTGGGAAACCACGCCGAAGGACAATCCCGCATTCAAGGAGAAATACCGCAAGCAGATCGAGGCTCAGCAGAAGAAGCGCAAAGCCGAGGAGATGATCTGATGCTGGTGATGGATCACGATCGTGCGGGCGGCTATTGGGGCGCTGTCTATGCCTTCACCGCGGTGAAGGGCATGCAGGTCATCATTGACGGCCCTGTCGGCTGCGAGAATCTGCCGGTGACGTCGGTGCTGCATTATACCGATGCGCTGCCGCCGCACGAACTGCCGATCGTCGTTACGGGTCTCGGCGAAGAAGAATTGGGACAGACGGGCACAGAGGGCGCGATGAAGCGCGCCCACAAGGTGCTCGATCCGTATCTGCCGGCGGTGGTTGTCACAGGCTCGATCGCCGAAATGATCGGCGGCGGTGTGACGCCGGAAGGCACCAACATCAAGCGCTTCCTGCCGCGCACGATCGACGAGGATCAGTGGCAGAGTGCGGACCGCGCCATCGTCTGGCTGTGGAAAGAATACGTCGTCAAGAAAATCCCGCCGCGCAAGCCGTTGTCGCCGGACGTCAAACCGCGCGTGAATATCATCGGGCCGATCTACGGCACCTTCAACATGCCGAGCGA
>JAYUEY010000129.1:0-11866 GCA_043739005.1 Tardiphaga sp. | reverse complement strand
ACATCTTCGAGCGTCGTACGGTTGTAACGCGCCATGATGCCGCTCGGGCTGTCGTCATCCTCGATGCAGCCCTGCTTCATAATGATGACGCGGTCGCATAATCGTTCGACTTCGAGCATGTTGTGCGAGGCTAAAAGGATCGTGGCACCTTTGGCCTTGCGATAGGCTTCGAGATGGCCACGAATCCAATCGGCCGTGTCGGGATCGAGCGAGGCGGTCGGCTCGTCGAGCAGCAGCAATTCGGGATCGTTGATGAGTGCTTTCGCCAGAGCGACGCGCGTCTTCTGTCCGGCTGAGAGCTTGCCATTGGCGCGATCGATGAAATCATTCAGGTCTAGCTCCGACGCAAGTCTGGCGATCCCCTCGGATAGGTTCTTCACGGCGTAGAGCTTGCCGAAAATCGTCAAATTCTGCCGCACGGTGAGTCGCATGGGCATATCGACATAGGGGCTCTCGAAATTGATCCGGCCGAGCACCTGTGCGCTCTCATCGGGCATTGCGTGGCCGAGCACCTGAACCTTGCCGGAGGTCGGCAGCACGAGCCCCATAATCATGGCGATGGTCGTCGTCTTGCCCGCACCATTACCGCCGAGCAGGCCGGTGATGCTGCCACTTGCGATCTGGAACGAGATGTCATTCACGGCGCGCGTGGTCTTATAGACTTTCACCAAATTGCTGACGGCAATCGCGGGATGGGTGTGATCGGGCGCTGTCATGATGGCGTCCTTAGAGCCTGCGCCGGACGGCGATGCAAGGCGCACTGCGACATCGCTGCTGCCTCCAGGGATTTGTGATCGTCCGCGCGCGCCGCTAAAGTGCTGCCATGACCGACATTGCTGCTTCCCAATTTCGCCATCAGCGCCGTTATGTCCGTCTGGACACCATCCTTCGACTGCGCTGGCTGGCCGCGCTCGGGCAACTTTCAGCGATCTTCATTGTCGAGCAGGCGCTGGATTTCGACCTGCCGCTGGTGCCCTGTGTCGTCATTATCGTGGTGTCGGCCATCATCAATCTCGTACTGCAGACCATCTTCAACCCGGTGCATCGGCTGGAACCGCTCGCCGCCGCCGCTTTGCTGGCGCTCAATATCGCCGAACTCGCGGCGTTGCTGTTTTTTACGGGCGGATTGCAGAACCCGTTCTCGTTCCTGTTTCTTGCACCGGTGCTAATCTCGGCGACCGCGCTGCCGACCAAATTTACGGTGTGGATCGCGATCTTTGCTGCGAGTTGCGCCACCATACTCGGCTTTTTTCATTTGCCGCTGCCGTGGGACAATGCCGAACCTCTGGTGCTGCCGCCGATCTATATGGTGGCGGTCTGGCTTTCGATCCTGCTCGCGATCGGTGTCACTAGCCTTTATGCGTTTCAAGTCACTGAGGAAGCACGCAAGCTCTCCGATGCGCTGGCCGCGACAGAACTGGTGCTAACGCGCGAGCAACATCTCACACAAATCGATGGGCTTGCCGCCGCCGCCGCGCATGAACTGGGCACGCCGCTATCGACGATTTTCCTGATTTCCCGCGAACTCGAAAAAGCCAACCCGGCGGACAGTTCCTTCACCGCCGATCTCAAAACCATGCGCGAGCAAGCGCAGCGTTGCCGCGATATTCTGGCGAAGATCACGCAACTGTCGCCATCCGGCGCGCCGTTCGACCGGATGCCAATCTCGACAATGATCGAGGAAGCTGTGGCTCCGCATCGCGATTTCGGCATCGCAATCAAGATCAGGATCGCGATTGCAGCGGTAATGGAGCCGGTCGGCATGCGAAATCCGGCTGTGCTCTACGGCCTCGGCAACATCATGGAAAATGCGGTCGATTTCGCCAACGGCCATGTCGAGGTGAATGCCTGGTGGAATACCGAAACCGTTGAGATCGTCATTTCAGACGACGGCCCCGGCATACCGCCCGATATTCTGAAGCGGATCGGCGAGCCATACCTCTCGCGCCGCCGCACGGAGGACGGCCAGAACGAGCATCGCGGGCTTGGGCTTGGCGTTTTCATCGCGCGGACGTTGCTGGAGCGCACCGGCGCCAAGGTGTCGTTCTCGAACCACACCTTCCCGGACCATGGCGCGGTGGTGCAGATCGCATGGCCGCGCGACCGCTTCGAGACAAAACCTGACGACGATTTCGATCTATGACATTTGCGGCAAAGCGCGGCGCTGCGTGAACGCCACAGCGGCAAGCCCGATCAGACCGACCGATACGGCAGGGAAAACGACAAGGTTGACGGCGTCCCATCCGTAATGGGCAAGTAATTGCCCGGACGAAAACGACGTCGCCGCCATCACGCCGAAAATCAGGAAGTCATTGAAGGCCTGAACCTTGTTCTTTTCCTGCGGCCGATGGGTTTCGAGCACCATTGCCGATGCGCCGACGAAACCGAAATTCCAGCCGAGCCCAAGCACAATCAGGCAGACCCAAAAATGCGCCGTCGTTATGCCGGTGAGCCCGATCACTGCCGCGACGGCTTCAAGTAACAGGCCGAGCGCAACGATCTTTGTCGCACCGAAACGCGCGATCAGCGAGCCCGTGAAGAAGCTCGGGCCAAACATCGCCACCATGTGCCATTGCAGGCCGAAATTGGAATCGCTGATAGGATGCCCGCACATCTTCATCGCCAGCGGCGCTGAGGTCATCACCAGATTCATCATCGAATACGAGACGACACCGCACAGCGCCGCCGCGATGAAACGCGGCTGTTTCGCAATTTCCAGCAACGGCCGACCACCGGTGAGATCCGCCGCTGCCGCCTTCGGTGCATCGACGCCGGCCAACACGGCCATCGCGATCAGTGCAACGATGGCCTGCGCGAGAAACGACACCGCGAAGAGGTAGGGTGCCCAGAAATCCATCGTCCACGATACGAGTTGCGGACCGAGTACACCGGCGAACACACCGCCCGCCATCACCCAAGACACGGCTTTGGGTCGGTACGCCTTGCTCGCCCCATCGGCGGCTGCGAAGCGATAGGATTGCGACACCGCGCCATAGAGACCACCGAAGAAAGTCGCAACGCAGAACAGCGAGAACGAACCGATAACGATCGCTAGCGCGCCGATCAGCCCGGTTAGGATGCCGCAGGCCGCGCCGATGATGAAGGCGACACGCCGGCCATAGGCACGCGAGATCATGCCGGTTGGCAAGGTGCCGCAGGCAAGGCCGACGACGTAAACCGACAGCGGCACCGTCGCGAGTGAGACGTCTGGTGCCATCGTCGCGCCGACAATGGATCCCGTGGCGAAGATCACCGCCGCATTGGCACCTGTCAGCGCCTGCGCCACCGCGAGCCGGACGACATTTGACCTCGCGCGAACGTCGTCGTGAATCTCGGCTGCGATGGTCATGGTGTCACTCCTCGTGATGTGTCATGCGGTCGGGCCGCCATAGATATCCCTGAGAAGGCTTAAGACACGAAGCGCGCTTTTGTCGGCAACCCGGTAGTGGATGGTCTGCGACGCCCGACGGAAGGCGACGATGCCATCCGCGCGCAGCTTGGCAAGATGTTGCGACAGGGCCGACTGACTGAGCTTTACGGCATCCGCAAGATCGCCTGCCGTCATTTCGCGACGTGTCGCCAACTGGCACATGATGAGCAGACGCTTTTCATTGCCGAGCAGCTTCAGCAAACCTGCGGCCGGACCCGCCCGTTTTGCGAGCTTTTTGAGTGCGGCGACATTGGCAGGCGACATTTTTGGTGGCGCAGGCTGGCGCGCTGCCTTGCGGGACACTGACTGCTTGCTGTTCACGACCTCAACTCCCACATCTCAATAATCCTCTTCGATCGAAAATAGACAAGCCACGCCTGAACAGCGACGGCCTAAAACCGGCAAAACGAGACGGCCACGCGAAAAGTCGCAACCATTGGAGAATACGTTCACCGTCGAAACCGCTAAAAGAGTAGAATTTTGCAAAGCTGGCCGTCGTTCGTACAAAAGCGGCGGGCGGAGTGCAATCGTCCGCTGGCGTTAACCGTCGGATAAACAGTCGGAAATCGTCATCGGTCAGGGTTTCGGAACCAGATACAATCCGTGATAGGGTTCTAGGGACGCCGCCGCGCATGCGCGACGCGCAACAATTTGAGGTCATTCATGGAAACTGAACCGAAATCCGCCGCCGAGATGAAGGAAATCCGCATCAAGCGGAAGCAGGCCCAAGACGCCGAAGGCATCAAGGCGATGGCTGACATCGCGGCCGCCGATATCGCGATCCGCAAGCGCACCGAGAATCTGCGTGCGGTTCGCCTCGCCAAGGAAGCCGCCGAGGCCGCCAAGCCCGCCGCGCCTGCCAAGAAGGCGAAAGCCAAGAAATCCGTCTCATGAGCACGAACGACAAAATGCGCGCGGAGGCTCGTTTCGTAAAATCGGCGAAGACACCGGGCGAAAAGGCGGCCAGCAATGAGCGCGACGCCGCCGCCAAGGCCGTGCGTGAAAATATGGCGAAACTGAAAGAGATGCGTCTCGCCCGCGAGGCGGCCAATCCCGCGCCGGTCGTTGCCAAGAAGGCGAAAGCCGGTAAGAGCGGCAAGATCGGCACTAAGGCAGAAAAAAAAGAAACGCCCGCGCTGGGCGAATGGCTTGCCGGCCAACAAAGCGGCGGGCGACGCACGTAACGGCGGGCGGCATTGCGAGGAGCTTGCTTTCCCCGCAATGCCGAACGAATCACGCCTTCTCAGGCCACGGCACCATTGCCCGCGTCTTGGTGGCCGCATCGTAAACCTGAACCTGCAGCATCTGATATCGCGTCTTAAGGGCAATTCCGGCGGCTTCGGCCTCGTCCTGTGTCACATGGTGCGACTTGAAATGACCATCGACGACCAGCGAGAAGCCCTCGGTCGGCGCCTTGTCCGCACGAATGATCTTGCGGGGCTGCAGGTCTTCGGCGTCGATCTTCGGCTTTTTCATTGATGCTCCGGTGCAAGGGGACGGCGCGCAAGCCTGCGCGGTTGAGATCGCTTTACACCTTTTCATCGGCCGCGAGTAGCGCGATCGCGGCATCATTCAGCAGATGTGCGCCGAACCCGCGCCGGGCCAGCAATCCGGCCAATTGCGGTGCGATCAGCATTGTTGAGGCTGTGATCGCGAGCGGAACGGCGCTTCGCCAATCGTCGCGCCACGGTGTCAACTCCTCGGTACTGGCGGTGAAGGGACCGTCCTGACGGGCTAATTCTGAACATGACCGTTTGATGGCACGGCGTGTGCCGCCGCGCAGGCCTATCCCGAGCAAAATCTGCATCGCCTGATGCGAGACCACGCCCAGCCGACCCGCCACCAATGCGTCGGGCATCTCGCCGAGCGAGACCTTCAGCAGCAATCCGATCAGATCGACCCCTGCAAGATGCGCGCTCATCGGTTCGACCAGTCGCGGATTGCAGTCGATGTAACGCGGCGTCCCGTCCGGCGGCAGAATGTAATCGACCGACAGCGCACCGTGCCAATCCAGCGCGCGGCCGATCGCGGCCATGTCGTCGCGAACGTTTGGCCGTATGACGCTTTCCTTTATCGCGTCGCCACCGCCCGCACCTTCGACGATCTGGCGATAGGCGTGGAAACCGATCAGTGCGCCGCGTGAAAACACCGCCTGCGCTTTTTCCAGCGCGCCTTGGACAACATCCTGCACGAGAAATTCGCCACGAGAGCCGTCGACCGCCGCCAGCATCGGCGCGAGGTCATCCACCTTACACAGACGCCAGACGCCGCGACTCGCGGTGCCGATCGCTGTCTTGACGACGCAAGGATAGTGAATCGCTGCGCGCAGATCATAGGGGTTGCGCACAATGCGCGTCGGCGGTTGCGCGAGCTTCAGATCATCGAGCAGCCGGCTGAATCCCGCTTTGCTGTGTGCCGTGCGATAGTTTGCGAATGATGGCAGTGCGATGCCGGCACGCATTTGAAGACCAGCCAACGCAAGACCCTGCTCGTGAATCGGCAATACGACGTCGAATGCCTCACGCGACAGCAGATCACGGACGAAAGCGCGGAAGCCGAGCGGGTCGTCGCGCAATCCAGGACAGCGATGCCATGTCTGAACATAGCGCGAGAATCGCGCCAGCCCGAACCGGTTGGGATCGCATATCTCGACGCGATGCCCGGCGCGGCCTAGCAGCGTCACCGCTTGACGCGCGGATGTGCTGCTCCCCTCGGTGAGCAGGACGCGGAGCGAAAAAGGCTTTAAGGCGTTGGACATCTCACGACATGATCGCGTGGCAATGCTGCCTTGTCGCCTGATCTATCGTCGCAGCGGCAATCAGCTACCATCTGTATCTCAACAGGAAACAATCGATGTTTCGCGCAAATTCTCAGGCCTTATGCTGACCGTCACCGAACTGACCAAATCCTATCGCTCTGCCGATATGCCTGTCGCCGTACTGCGAGGGGTTAATCTCACCGTGGCGGCCGGCGAAAGCGTGGCGCTAACTGGCGAATCCGGTAGTGGCAAAAGCACCCTGTTGCATCTGATCGCCGGGCTTGATGCCGCCGATAGCGGCAGCATCACGCTTGGCGAGACTGAGATTTCAGGACTAAACGACACCGGCCGCGCGGCGTTACGCCGCGATCGACTTGGGCTCGTGTTTCAGCAGTTCAATCTGATCCCAAGTCTGAGCGTCGCCGACAACCTCGCCTTTCAGGCACGCATCGCCGGTCGCTATGATGCTATCTGGCACAACGAACTGGTCGAGCGGCTCGGTTTGGGCGCACTGTTGAAGCGCTATCCCGAACAGCTCTCCGGCGGCCAGCAGCAGCGCGTCGCAATCGGCCGCGCGCTGGCGATCAAACCGGATTTTCTGCTCGCCGATGAGCCGACCGGCAATCTCGATGAGGCCACCGCTGACGAGGTGCTGCATCTGGCACGCGATCTTGTCACGCGGAGCGGCTGCGGATTGCTGATGGTCACGCATAGCGCGCGGCTCGCCGCCACGCTCGACCGTCGGGTGCAACTCAGCTCTGGCTTGATCTCATGAGTCGCGCAGCGTGGTGCCTCGCCGTGTTGCTCAGCCATTGGCGGCGGCATCCGATGCAACTGGCGACCTTGCTGATCGGGCTCATCGCCGCGACGGCGCTGTGGAGCGGCGTGCAAGCGCTCAATCAGCAGGCCCGCACCAGTTACGACCGCGCCGCCAGCGTGTTCGGCGGGGCGCGGACCGCGATGCTTGTCGGCCGAGATGGCCCGACTTTTCCGCAATCGCTGTATGTCGATCTGCGCCGCGCCGGATGGCCAGTGTCGCCATTGCTCGAAGGCCGCGTGCAGATCGGCAATACGTCGCTGCGGTTGCTTGGCGTCGATCCGGTCACGCTGCCCGTTCAATCCGTCGGTGCACCCGAAATTGGCCGCAACGGCCTACAGGCATTTCTCACGCCGCCTTTTGAAACGCTGGTTGCACCAGAAACGTTGAAAGACCTCGGCTTGCGCGATCGCGATACGCCTGACATCGCCGGGGGTCTGAAACTGCCGCCATTGCGAGCGCAATCTCAATTGTTACCCGGTATACTCGTGGTCGATATCGGTGTTGCGCAACAGTTGCTGAAACAGCCCAACCAGATTTCGCGGCTGCTGATCGGACCCGGAGCGCAACGCCGCGAAAAACTGGACTCCGTCGTCGGTGACCGATTGCGTCTGGTTGAGCCGACAAGCGAGAGCGATCTCGAACGTCTGACCGACAGCTTCCATCTCAATCTCACCGCCTTCGGGCTTCTGTCGTTTGTCGTCGGCCTCTTCATCGTCAATTCGGCGATTGGATTGGCGTTCGAGCAGCGCTTGCCGATGCTGCGAACGCTTCGCGCTTGCGGAATTTCCGCGCGCATGTTGAACGCCGTGCTGGTGGGCGAACTCGTCACCATCGCATTGGTCGCGGGGCTCGTCGGTCTCGTCTGCGGCTATCTTATCGCCGCGTCACTGCTCCCCGATGTCGCAGCGAGCCTGCGCGGGCTGTACGGCGCGCAGATACCGGGACAACTGACGTTGCAGCCGCAATGGTGGATCGCCGGCATCGCTATCAGCGTGATCGGCGCGCTGGCCGCCGCTGCGACCAGCCTCGTCAAAGCCGCGCGATTGCCTTTGCTTGCAACGGCACAACCGTATGCATGGCAGGTCGCGCAACAACGTTTGCTCAAGTTTCAGGGCCTCGCCTCGCTCGCGGTGTTTGGCTTCGCCGCCGGCGCATTGTGGTTCGGCGATTCACTGGCCGCAGGCTTCGCAGTGCTGGCCGCGATTATGCTCGGCGCGGCGCTGGCGCTGCCGGTCGTGCTCGGCTTTGTGCTGGAAACCGGCGAGCGCAGCGCCAGGCGGCCTTTGACGTCATGGTTCTGGGCTGACTCACGGTTGCAATTGTCGGGGTTGTCGCTGGCTTTGATGGCTTTGCTGCTGGCGCTCGCGGTCAATGTTGGCGTCGGCACGATGGTATCGGGCTTCAGCAAGACATTCACCGGCTGGCTCAACGGGCGATTGGCCGCAGAGGTCTATCTCAACGCAAAAGACGACAAGCAGGCTGTCGAGATCGCCGCATGGTTGAAGCAACGTCCCGAGGTCGATGCAATTCTGCCGAGCGCACGCGCCGATGTTCAAATCGGCGGCTGGCCGGTGGAAATTCTCGGCTTCGCCGATCACGCGACCTATCGCGATCAATGGCCGCTGCTGGACTCGAAATCCGATACTTGGGACCGCGTGCGCGACGGCAACGGCGCGCTCATCAGCGAGCAACTCTCGCGCCGTCTCAAGCTCGGCATCGGCGACCGCATCGACGTGCCGACACCGTCCGGCATGTGGCCGCTGGAGATCGTTGCGGTCTATGCCGATTACGGCAATCCAAAGGGCCAACTCGGCGTCGCGACCGATGCGTTGACGGCGAAATTCCCGGATATCGCGCGGACGCGATTCGGCCTGCGCACCGCGCCCGACAAGGCACCGGCAATGGTCGCGGAGATTCAAAACGTCTTCGGACTCGACAGCCGCAGCGTCGCGGATCAGGCCACGGTGAAAACCGAATCGTTGCGGATATTCAACCGCACCTTTGCGGTGACCTCCGCTCTGAATGCGTTCACGCTCGGTGTCGCCGGCATCGCATTGCTGACGAGCCTGCTGACGCTGAGTAATTCGCGGCTGCCACAGCTTGCCCCATTGTGGGCGATCGGGATCACGCGGCAAAGGCTGGCCGTGATCGAATTGCTCAAGACGATGGCCGTGGCGCTCATCACCGCGCTGCTGGCGTTGCCGCTGGGATTGCTGGTGGCGTGGTGTCTGATCGTAGTAGTGAACGTCAAGGCGTTCGGCTGGCGACTGCCGTTTCATGTCTTTCCGCTGCAACTGATCGAATTGCTGGGCGTCGCGATGATCGCTGCGTTTCTCGCAGCCCTGCTGCCGATCCTGAAATTGTTGCGGATGCAGCCGGCGGAGTTGGTGAAGGTGTTCGCGAATGAGAGGTAAATTCACTCGGCGCGGATTGCTCGCGGGCGCAGGCTCTTTTGCACTGGCGGGCGCGGCGCATGCGCAGGGCTTTGCCGGACTGGGCCGGGACGCGGCGGGATTTGCGAACGTCACGCCCGGCCGCGTGCTGACATTTCCAGCCGACCATGACGCACATGCAGAATTTCGAATCGAGTGGTGGTACGTCACCGCAAATCTGAAAGACGCTGCGGGCAACGACTACGGCGCGCAATGGACGCTGTTCCGGCAGGCCATGTCTCCCTCTCCAAAAACATCGGGTGACGATGAAGGCGGCTGGGCCAGCCAACAAATCTGGATGGGCCATGCGGCGGTGACACGTGCGGACACGCATCGTTATGCCGAGACGTTTTCGCGCGGCGGCATCGGTACGGCGGGCGTGCAGGCCACGCCGCTGAACGCATGGATCGATGCATGGCAGTTGAAAGCCGTTGCCGGTTTCGATGCGATGACGATTTCGCCGATGACCCTCACCGCGTCAGGTGCTGATTTCGCCTATGCCTTGAAGCTCGATGCATCCCAGCCGCTCGTGCTGCAAGGCGATCGCGGCTACAGCAAGAAGTCCGAGCGCGGACAAGCATCGTATTATTACAGCCAGCCTTTTTACGCAGCCGCCGGACGCATCACGGTCGATGGGCAGAGCGTGGATGTGACCGGCAATGCGTGGCTCGATCGCGAATGGTCGAGCCAGCCGCTGGCATCCGATCAGACCGGGTGGGACTGGTTCTCGCTGCATCTGGCGGATGGCGAAAAGTTGATGCTGTTTCGTTTACGACAAAGCAGCGGCGGCAATTATTTCTCGGGTAACTGGATCGGCCGCGACGGCATCTCGACGCAACTGCCGTCCGACGCAATCATGATGACGCCGCTGGCGATGACGCGCATCGGTACGCGCGAGATTCCGACATCTTGGAAAGTGAGTATGCCATCGCGCAGTTTGCAGATCAATGTCGCGCCAATCAATCCGCAAAGCTGGATGGGCACCAGCTTTTTTTATTGGGAAGGCCCGATCCGCTTTGCAGGGTCGCAAAGCGGTATGGGGTATCTGGAGATGACCGGGTATTGAGGGCACGACGAAAGGTCATCCCGGTCACTTCGTCAGCGCACAGTCGCTCTTGACCGGAGAGTCATTCATTCGGCTGGTGCATTCGGCTGGTGCTGCATACCTTTTTTCCTGAACACCTGTGCGACGCAGGTTGAAGGCGTGATGGTTGATACGCAATCCACCGCACTTCGCGCGATGGATCGCTTTACCCACCAAAGACATTAGAGCCCCTTGAGGACCAGCCGGTTGAGACGGCTCGCGAAAGCCGCCGGATCGGCTGGCAATTCGCCGTCGAGGATCTGTGCCTGCTCCAGCAAAAGCATGGACAAATCGTCCGACGCCGCTGCATCCGCGCCATGCGATGCCACGGCCGCGACCAGCGGGTGCCGCATGTTGATTTCGAGAACCGGCTTCATGCCGCCGCCGCGATTTTGCTGCGCCAGCATCCGCTCCAATGCGCGGTCCGGACCGAAGCCACCGGCGACGAGGCACGACGCGGACGTCGTCAGCCGCTGCGAGGCCTTCACGTCGGCGACGCGCTCACCGAGCGCGGCCTTGATAATTGCGATCGTCGTCGCTTCGTCGGCGACAGCCTCCGCCTTGGGCTCGTCACTCTCCGCTTCCGGGATCAGGCTGAAATCGATATCGCCCTGACTGAGCGACTTCAGCGGTTTGCCGCCGAAATCAATCGGCGCGGAGGTCCAGAACGCATCGACGGGATCGGTGAGCAGCAGCACCTCGATGCCGCGTGCGGTTGCCTGTTCCAGCTTGGGATTCGATTTCAGGCGGTCGATGCTGTCGCCGACGAGATAATAGATCTCTGTCTGATTCTCTTTCAATCCCTCGACATATTGCTTCAGCGTGCGGCCTTCGCCCGATGTCGTGGTGAAGCGCGACAACGCCAAAATCTTGTCGCGGCGCTCGCGGTCTTCCCAGATGCCTTCCTTGATGACGAGGCCGAACGCATCCCAAATCTTCTGGAACGCTTCGGGCTCCTTGTCGCCGAGGCGCTCCAACTCGCCGACGACGCGGCTGGTGATCGCGGTACGGATTTGTGCCAGTTGCGGATTATTCTGCAACATTTCGCGCGAGATATTCAGCGGCAGGTCTTCAGAATCCACTACGCCGCGAACGAAACGCAGATAGGCTGGCAAGAGATCAGCGTCGTCGGTGATGAAGACGCGGCGGACATAGAGCTTCACGCGGCCCTTGCGCTCCGGCTCGAACAGGTCGAACGGCTTAGTCGACGGCGCGAACAGCAACACCGCATAGGATTGCCGCCCCTCGGCGCGGTAATGCAGCGTCATCGCTGGCTCGTCATAGCCGCTGGAGATCGAGCGATAGGCCTGCGTGTAATCCTCTGGCGTCAGTTCGGACTTCG
>JAYUEY010000128.1:0-3574 GCA_043739005.1 Tardiphaga sp. | reverse complement strand
GAAAAAAACCAGAGCGAGGGCGCTATCGCGCTCGCGCTCAAGATTATCGGGCTGATCGAGCAGCCGTTCCAGATCGCGGGCCATCAGGTCGGCGTCGGTACCAGCATTGGAATTGCCTTTGCGCCGGACCATGGCGCCGATGCCAGCGTGCTCATGCAAAGGGCGGATCTGGCGCTTTATGCCGCGAAGGCGGGCGGGCGAAACGATTTCCGGGTGTTCCAGCTCGAACTGACGGAAGCCGCCGACCAGCACAAATCGATGGAAAACGAACTGCGCGAGGCGATCGCGCGCAACGAGTTCGAATTGCATTATCAGCCCGTGATCGATGCCCGGACGCGCCTCGTCAGCGGCGTGGAGGCGTTTGTGCGCTGGCACCATCCATCAAAGGGCATGCTGACCCCCGACCAGTTCCTGCCGCTCGCGGAATCGACCGGACTGATGTCGCCGCTCGGCGAGTGGATCCTGCGCCAGGCGTGCCTGGATGCCGCGGCCTGGCCGCCGCATATCCGGATTGCCGTCAACCTCTCGGCAGCCCAGTTCGACAAGGGCAATCTGTTCGATATTATCCTTTGCGTTCTGGTCGAGTCCGGCCTGTCGCCGGAACGGCTGGAACTCGAAATTCCCGACGCGGCGCTTCTGGAACGGAATCAGGCGACGCATCTGGCCGTGATCCGGCAACTGAAAAATCTCGGAATCTCGATCGTGCTGGACAATTGTGGTGGCGGATACTCCGCGGCGAGCTACCTGACCGGCTTTCCATTCGACAAGGTCAAGATCGACCGGCCGATCGCGCAGGGCTTTGCGAACCGCCGGGATTGCGGCGCGGTGGTCGCGTCCGTGCTGGCACTGGCGCGCGGGCTCGATATTGCGACCGCCGCCAAAGGGGTCGAGAGCCGCGAGCAGTTCGAGGCGTTGCTGGCGGCAGGGGTTGGGTTTGCACAGGGATATCTGTTCGGCCGGCCCGTGCCGTATGACGAACTGGATCTTGACCTGGTGTTTCCCATGACCAGAAATGTCGCCTGACCATGAACGCGCAGGATAGCCTGATCGATCAGCTCGAAGGCGTGCTGGCCAGCACTGACCTGTCGCGGCGCGGCGAGGTATTGCGGCGCGTCACCGATCTTTTCATTCATGGTTCGGGAAAGTTTTCCGACGAACAGATTGACCTGTTCGACGGCGTCATGGGCAAGCTCGTTGAAAATATCGAGCTCGCCGCGCGCGTCGCTCTCGGAAGCCGGCTCGCCGGGGTTGCCGATGCGCCCGGCAAGGTTATCCGCAGGCTGGCCTTCGACGACGTGATCGAGGTTGCGGCGCCGGTTCTGACGCATTCCACGCGGCTCGAGGAGGCGGTGCTGGCGGAGAATGCGCGAACCATGAGCCAGGCGCACCTGCTGGCGATTTCAGGTCGAAGCGTTCTGCCCGAGATGGTCACCGATATCCTGGTTGATCGCGGCAACCGCCAGGTCGTTGCCACTACCGCGGGCAATCGGGGTGCGGTGTTTTCGGCGTCCGGGGTGTCCGCGCTCGTGAAGAAGGCGCATGACGATGGCGAACTGGCGCTCTGCGTCTGGTCGCGCCCGGACATCCCGCGTCACGATCTGCTCAGATTGCTTGCGCAGGCCTCGGATGCGGTAAGAGGCCGGCTCGAGGCGGCCGATCCGCGCCGCGCCGCGCTGATCCGCACCACGGTCGCCGACGCGTCGGATGAGATCCAGGCGACCTCGCGGGCAAACTCCCGGTCGCATGCGCAGGCGCTGACGCTGTTGCAGTCGCTGCAGTTGCGTGGAGAGCTGGACGAGGCGCGGTTGCTTGGCTTCGTCGACGAGCGGAGCTTCGACAAGACGGCGATTGCGCTTTCCCTGATGTGCGATCTGCCGATCGGGCCTGTCGAGCGGGCGCTGCTGCAGAGCGAGCCTGAGCAGCTTCTGATTCTCGCCAAAGCCATTGACCTTTCGTGGCAAACGACCAAGGCGATCCTGACGTTGCAGTCCGGTCATGGCAGGGAAACGCAGGATTGGCTGGACCAGCGGTTTGCGAGCTATTCCCGGCTGCAGCCGAAGACCGCAAAGACCGCGCTGCAGTTTTTCAGACTGCGGGAAAAGGCCAGCGGGAAATAGTGCCGGCGGCGCTGGCGGGTTTTTGTGGTGCGGCGCACTTGCGCGGCCCGCTGAACATGCTGACATGTGAAGCAGTTGAGGGGGAGCCATTCATGAAGTCCGTCGTCATCACCGGCGCGTCCACCGGCATCGGCTGGGCCACCGCAAAGCTGTTGCTCGACCGGGGGTTTCACGTGTTCGGCAGCGTGCGCAAGCAAGCCGACGCCGACCGGCTCCAGAGCGAGTTCGGCGCGAATTTCACGCCGCTGCTGTTCGATGTGACCGATGAAGCGGCGGTGCTGGCCGCGGCGGGTGAGGTGCGCAGCCACCTGAATGGCGCGACGCTCGCAGGCCTCGTCAACAATGCCGGCATTGCGGTGGCGGGTCCCGTGCTTGAGCTGGCCGCCGATGAATTTCGCCGCCAGATGGAGGTCAACGTGATCGGTCCGGTCATCGCGACCCAGGCGTTCGGTCCGCTGCTCGGTTCCGATCCGTCGCTCAAGGGACCGAAGGGGCGCGTCGTGATGGTCTCCTCGGTCGCCGGCAAGAACGGCAATCCGCTGATGTCGGCCTATTCGGCGTCGAAGCATGCCGTCGAAGGGTTGTCGGAGAGCCTGCGGCGTGAACTGATGCTGTTCGGGATCGATGTCATCATCGTGGCGCCCGGCGCTGTGAAGACCCCGATCTGGAGCAAGGCCGACGAAGTCGATATCTCCAGCTACAGCAATTCGCCGTTTTTTCCGGCGCTGCAAAAGGTGCGGGCCGTCATGCTGCATCTGGGGTCGATCGGATTGCCGGCCGAGACCATCGCCGCGACGATTTTCGAAGCGCTGACGCTGCCCGGTCCGAAGGTACGCTACTCGGTCACGCCCGATCCGATGCGGCAGTTGCTGACGGCCCTGTTGCCCAAACGCACCGTCGACAAAATCATAGCCAGGCGTCTCGGCCTGACGCCCCGGGGATGAATCACGCCTGTCGCCCGCATGAATGCCGGCGAATGCCTGCGCAAGGTGACGGAAGCCCGCGCCTGGAGAACTGGAAGGTCCTGGGCAGCAGTGACGGCCGGCCCGATCCCAAATTCATTGCCTGTTCATGACGTTTACACTACGGTTTTGTGACGCGCTGTGAATTCCGGCTGCAGCGTCCGTCTCCTGGCCGTCGCCAGCCAAGGCGCCCTGTATTTCGCCGGTGTTTGTTGCGTCCAACCCATGGCGCCCGCGCCCAATTCAGGTCCGTCTGCGATCACCGTTGCCGCCCGTAGCGTCGCGGCGATTGGCATTTGGCGGCTGCTGGCCGTGGCGATGCCGCATCTGGCGGCGCTCGTTATCATGATCCGGACCGAAACCGATTTCGGCGCCCGTTGCGGCTTCCTGCTGTCGTGGGGGATGCTGAATTTTCTCTTCATCACGCTGTTGCGCCGCCCCGCGCTGTCGGGCGCGCTGTCGCTGACGCTGGTCGTGGTGCTGGTGCTGTTGTCG
>JAYUEY010000127.1:0-25235 GCA_043739005.1 Tardiphaga sp. | reverse complement strand
TGCACCCGACGTGAACAGACACATGATGATGCCACCGATGCTGGCGAACAACGCTGCGAGCACGAAGATCATGAGTTTCGCACGCCAGACATCGATGCCGATGAAATTCGCGCGCGTGGCGTTGTCGCGGATCATCCGCAGCGTATAGCCGAACGGCGATTGCGCGATCTGGCGCATCAGCAACAGCCCGATCACCAGCAGCCCGCAGGCGGTGATGTAGAGATGCACATGATTGGTCAGATCGATGCCAAAAAAGGCGGGGCGCGGAATGCCTCCGCGCAGGCCCTGATCCCCGCCGGTCAGCGACGCCCACGATAGAATGGTGCTGTGGATCAGCATCTGGAACGCCAATGTAACGAAGGCGAAATAGATATCCTTGAGGCGCACGCAGATCGCGCCGATCACTGTGGCGATCACCGCCGTGATGGCGAGCGTGCCGACGAAGGCGACCGGGATCGACACGCCCGTGCGCTGCATCAGTAGGCCGAAACCGTAAGCGCCGAGGCCAAAGAACATGCCGTGACCGAAAGAGATCAGGCCGGTATAGCCGACCAGCAAATTGAGCGACGTCGCGAACAGGCCGAACGCGGCGCAGCGAATGACAAAATCCAGTAGAGCCTTGCTGCTGAACAAGAACGGCAACGCGGCGAGGATGGCGAAGGCGACAAGCGCAATCAGCACGTCGCGCGTGCGCGAGCTATGCGACGGCGCTGCGGCGGACGCGGAGGACATCGTGTCAGTCATGCGGCGTCCTTGCCGAACAGGCCGGTCGGCCGGGCTACCAGCACGATCACCATGAATAGATACATCAGCCCTTCGGTGAAGAGCGGAAAGCCGAGCGAGCCGAAGGCACGGATGAACCCGATCAGCAATGCGCCGAGCAGCGCGCCCAATATCGAGCCCATGCCGCCGATCACCGTGACGATGAAGGATTCGATCAGCACCGAGAATCCCATGCCAGGTGTTAGCGACCGCACGGGTGCTGCGAGTGCGCCGGCGAGGCCTGCCAACGCGCCGCCGAGCGCGAACACACCGCCATAAATCAATCCCGTATTGATGCCGAGCGCAGAGACCATACCGGGATTATGCGCAGCGGCACGGATGACTTTTCCAATTCTGGTGCGCGCGAGACCGAGGCCAAGCACGACGGCGACCACAAGCGCGACGCCAATCAGCAGCAGGTAATATGGCGGAACGACACCACCGGCGATGAACAAGGGAGGCACCTGAAACGCCGACGGCATTCCCATCGACCGGAATTCCGAACCCCAGACGATCTTCACGACATCGTCGAAAATCAGCACGAAGGCGTAGCAGACCAGCAATTGCATCAGCACGTCATTGCCGTAGACGCGGCTCATGAAGACGCGCTCGAAGACGAGGCCAATCAAAGCCGTGCCGAGCGCGCCCGCGAGCATCGCCAGCGCGAAGCTGTCCGTAAGCTGATAGGCGCTCATCGCGAAGTAAGCGCCGAACATATAGAACGCGCCGTGGCTGAAATTCACCACCTTCAACACGCCGAAGATCAGCGTCAGCCCGACCGCGACGAGAAACAGCAGCATGCCGATGATGAAGCCGCTCGTGGTCTGCGTGATCAGACAGGCGGTACTGGCAAGGCAGCCGGTTAGCGCGTCAATGTCCAAGGAGCGTGTCCGATGTGGCTACAGGAAGTTGAAAAGAAGAGTTCGTCATTCCGTGATGGGCACGCTGTCGGCGCAGCCGACTCGTGTGACGGGCGCGGAATTCGCAATACCGGACGAAGAGTATCGATTCTCCGTTATGCAATTACATAAGGGAGCTCGCTCGTTCTTCAACGCAATCGACTGACGTCAATTGCGTCTCGCACTCACGCCCCGGAATAAAAGCAAGCCCTACGTGTATCCCTTGCTCTTTTTCCACTCGGCTTCGAGTGCCAGGATGGTCGGCCAGTCGCCGCTCTTGACCTCTGGTACGTAAGGCTCCTGCGGGATCGTGGTGCCCCAGCCGATCGCGTA
The DNA here is from genome assembly GCA_043739005.1 of Tardiphaga sp. Classification (GTDB taxonomy): domain Bacteria; phylum Pseudomonadota; class Alphaproteobacteria; order Rhizobiales; family Xanthobacteraceae; genus Tardiphaga. The sequence goes on along the minus strand of JAYUEY010000127.1, from coordinate 23,241 downwards.
GCCGATCAACGTATGATCGTCGCCGCGCATTGTCACCGTGCCGTCCGCACCGAACGGACAATTGATCTGCAGCCCCGGCAGCACTTCGGCGAGCTTCTTGCCGTCGGCAGAGTTGGCCTTCTTCGCGGCCTCGGCGAGGAACATCACGGCCGTCGCGTTCTGCCACGACCAGTTGGTCGGATATTCTTTGTACTTTGCGCGATAGGCATCGCCCCAGGCGGCGTTTTCCGCTGTCGCCGGATAGGTCTTGATGTAGCGGTTGCCGGAATGAATGCCCTTCGGCAAATTCTTCACTACGGTGAGCGCGGTGTAATCCGCCATATTGACAGCGAACACCTCCATCTGCGCGAACATTGCATAGATATTGGCCTGATCGATATACGAGGTGAGATCGCCACCCCACAGGCACGAATAGAGCGCCTGCGGCTTGGCCTGCAAAATCTTGGTCACGACCTCGGTGTAATCGGGCTGGAACAGTTTCGGCCAGGCTTCGCTGACAATCTCGACGTCCGGCGCAAAGCGCTTCAGATACATCGTGAACTCGCCGGTGGTGTCGCGGCCATAGGCGTAATCCGGCGAACACGTCACCCACTTCTTGAGGTTCTTCGTCTTGGAGATCGCAGCCGCATAGCTGCCGCCGACGATGGAGTCATGAATACCCTGCCGCACGCAGCGAAACGCGTTAGGAATCTTCTGCTTGGGATCGGCCGTCAGCGACGACGCCTCAGAGCAAGTGTGGATCGTAAAGACACCGAGATCGCGCGCGACTTCATGCACAGCGAACGAGCCGGACGAGGCCTCACCGTCGATCAGCAGTTCGCAGCCATCGGTGTTGACGAGTTCACGGGCGACGCGCGCGGCCTCCTGCGGCTGGCCTTTCGAGTCGCGGATCACCATTTCGATCTGACGCCCGGCGAGACCGCCGGCGGCGTTGACCTTTTCGACTTCCAGCATCACCGCATTGCGGGATGAGGTGCCGAGCTGCGCGACGCGACCCGAGAGGATCGTCGGCATTCCGATCTTGATGGTCTTGGCCTGCGCCTTCGCGACCCAAGGACTTACGAGCGGCATTGCGACGGTCGCAGCACCTGCGCCCATCATTGCCAAAGTCGTGCGCCGGCTGACGCCCTGTTGTCGGGTGTTGGTCATCATCGCCTCCCTGTTGGTCGTGCGTCACGTCCCAAGCGGGGCTCTGCGTCCCCATGTGTCCAGCGTTCCATCGCGGAGCGGGTGACGTCAAGCAGATTATGAATTACGACAGAGGGAGAACGTGCCCGCGGAGGTGCGACAATACGAAGCGAGACACCATGAGCATCGATGGAGGAATCGTTCTCATCACCGGCGGCAGTCGCGGCATCGGTGCGGCAACTGCGACGCTTCTGGCCACGCAAGGCGCGCGCGTGGTCATAACAGATATCGTACCGGAGCCGCTCGACGATGCGACCGTCGTGCTGTGGCCGGAGGTGTTCGACGTCGCGAGTGAAGACAGCGTCATACGCGGTGTCGCTGCGATCGAAGCCGCGCACGGGCCTATCGTGGGCCTGGTCAATGCCGCCGGCATCTTCGGCAAGATGACGCCGTTGGAACGCATCAAGATGACCAACTTCGACCGCGAGATCGCGATCGATTTGCGCGGGACATTTCTTTGCGCGCGTGCTGTCGGCGTCGGCATGGCACAACGCGGACACGGTGCGATCGTCAATGTCGCATCGGTTGCCGGCATGACCTCGGGACCGATCCACGCTTACACGGCGGCGAAAGCAGGTGTCATCCAGATCACGCAAACGCTGGCCGCCGAATGGGGCCGTCGCGGCGTCCGCGTCAATGCCGTGTCACCGGGCTTCACCCGCACCGTTGCACTCGAAGCGGGCATCGCATCGGGCGCGCTCGACGCGCATCATCTGACGCGCGTCACCGCGATGAACCGTCTGGTGGAACCCCATGAAGTTGCACAGGCGATCGCATGGCTGTTGTCGCCGATGGCCAGCGGCGTGACCGGCATCAATTTGCCTGTCGATGCCGGTTATATCGTCGGCACGACATGGGAAGGCTATGGCGGCTTGCCGAAATAACGGCGACTTCAACGCCAAAAATAATAAGAAGGAGCGACCACAATGCAGCTTCAAGTGCCGCCCAAGCCGCATGATCTGGCATCCGCGATCGCCGAAGGCGACATCCGCGTGCTGGTGATGGTGCTGTTTCACATGACCGGCGATGGCAAATGGCTGGAGCCGCCTTATGCGCCGCGCCGTGACGTGCGGCTCATCCCCGATCCAAGCGCGCGATTGCCGGACCACATCCAGCAGGACATTCGCAGCGCGGTCGTCGCCCTCTATGAGCACGGCACGCCTGCGCCCGCGATCACCCATCCTGACAATGCGCTGCTCTTGAAAATGATGAGCACGACGCTCGGCGAAACCGTCGCGCCGGAATATGCCGCCATGATGCAGGAGGAGATGGGCTTTGCTGCACGCGATCCGCAATGGACGACGCAACCCTCGCCGGACAAGCTGCAACACCAGAACGTGCTGATTGTCGGCGCGGGCGTCAGCGCGATAGCGCTCGGCGTCACGCTCGGGCAGCTCGGCATTCCGTATGAGATCGTCGAAAAGAACGCAGACCTCGGCGGCACCTGGTTCAACAATCGCTATCCCGGCTGCGGCGTCGATACGCCGAACCACTCTTATTCCTTCTCCTTCGGCACGCGCAACAAATGGACGCGCTATTTCGCGCAGCGCAAGGAAATCCACGCCTACCTCAGCAAGGTCTCGCACGAATATGACGTGACGCGCCATATGCGCTTCAACACAAAACTGACATCGACGTACTGGGACGAAGCCACGAAACGCTGGGTCTCAACGCTGGAAGATTCGAACGGCACGCGCGAAGTGACGTCCGCATTTCTCGTCAGCGCGATCGGGCAATTGAATGAGCCGCGCAAGGCGCATTTCAACGGCGAGGACAATTTCAAAGGGCAGATCATCCATTCGACCGAGTGGGCCGAAGACACGGACATCACCGGCAAAAGGATCGCCGTAATCGGTACCGGCGCGACCGCGATGCAACTGGTGCCGTCGATCGCCAACGATGTCGCTTGCGTCACGGTCTATCAGCGCACCGCGCAATGGGCGCGGCCGGTTGCGGGCTATGCCGATCCGATCAGTGACGGCGCGCAATGGCTGCTCGAACATCTGCCGTTCTACGTCAAATGGTATCGCTTCAACATGTTCTGGCGCTACGGCGATGGCTTGCTGCCGTTCCTGCGCAAGGATCCCGACTGGCCGTTCCCGGACCGCGCCACCAACAAAGGCAATGATCGCCACCGCGAGGAATTGACCGCCTTCATCGAGAGCGAACTCGCTACGCGACCCGACCTGATCGCCAAATGCATCCCGACCTATCCGCCCTATGGCAAGCGGATTCTACTCGACAACGACTGGTTCAAGACACTGCTGAAGCCGAATGTCGAACTCGTCACCGAGGGTATCGATCACTTCACCGAAACAGGCATCGTGACATCCGATGGAGAGTTGCGCGAAGCCGATATCATCGTGGTCTCGACCGGCTTCAAGCTGACCGAACTCACGGCGGCGCTCAACGTCTCGGGACGCGACGGCAAGAATCTGAAAGAGGCGTGGGCCGACGACAACCCGACCGCCTATCTCGGCATCAACGTGCCGGATTTTCCGAACCTATTTCTGATGCTCGGCCCGAACACGGGTCCGGCGCATGGCGGCAGCGTCATCTTCACGTCGGAATGCCAGTCGCGTTTCATCGGCGCGGCTTTGGTAAAAATGATCGAAGGCGAGATCGCCGCGATCGACGTCAAACGCTCAGCGCATGACTATTATGTCGCGCGTGTCGATGCCGAGCATGAGCAATTGATCTGGACGCATCCCGGCATGTCGACCTATTACCGCAACACGCATGGCCGCGTGTTCTCGGCGATGCCGTGGCGCTTCGTCGATTACTGGGCGATGACCCACGACCCGGATTTCGCACAGTACGAGACGATTAAGGCGTAGGCCGTCGCGCAATATCCGCAGGCATCTTACGGATCAGATAGCGCTGCGTGCCGTCCATCACTAACTCACTGTTCTGGTTGTGGATCGTCGTCACCATCGCGATCACACCCGTGGTACGATTCGGGATCAGATCGATGATCTCCAGCGCGGGATATAGCGTGTCGCCGCTATAGACGCCGCGCAGGAAGCGCGACGACTGCTCCAGAAAACCGACCAGCGAATCTTCGACCATGAAGGGAAAGTCGCCCGCGCCCGCCGCCGTCTGGATCAGCACCTGATAGCCATGCGCGAGCATGTTCGGCATGCCGCGCCGCCGACAATATTCGATATCGTAATGAACCGGATGGTTGTCGCCGCTTGCCGCCTGGAAGGAGAGGAACAGCGCATCGGTCATCGTGCGGCTCGGCAGGATGAAACGCTCGCCGATTTTGAAATCCTCGAACCAGCGGTTGGCATGGCGGCGATGGTTGGCGGGATCGAAGGACATTTTGTCTTCTGCGCGGTTCGAACGGGTCGTAAAGCCCCTCGCATGTGACGCCGCTTGGCGCAACACGGCGTCTTCGCTTACAGTTTGAAAAAACACGGGAGAGACAACGTGACGCCCTTCGTCAGCATCGAAAAAGGACTGGGCCCCGAGGGCCGTATCGCCGTCGTGCGCTTCGATCGTGGCGACGGCATCAACGCACTGTCGCCGGAGGCGCTGCGCCAACTCACCGATGCCGCGCGCAGTTTTGAGGACGATTCCGAGACCTCCGTCGTGATCCTGACAGGCACTGCGAAAGCCTTTAGCGCGGGCTTCGATCTGAAAGATGCGGAGGGGCGCGCACGGGCGACGATGGATCTCGGCACACTGCGCAAACATCTCAAGCTTGGGCCACGCCTCACCAAAGCATGGCAGGAGATGGAGCAGATCACGATTGCTGCGATCGAGGGCTTCTGCGTTGGCGGCGGTGTTGCTCTGGCGGTCGCGCTAGATTTCCGCGTGATGGCGGAGAATGCCCATCTCCGCGTACCGGAAATCGCACTCGGCATGAATATGAGCTGGCAGAGCGTGCCGCGCATGCTACATCTGATGGGCCCGGCACGCACCAAGCAGGCCGTGATCCTCGCCGACGATCGCATCAGCGCCGCCGAGGCTTACGAGTGGCGGCTGATCGAACATTTCGCACCGCCTGGCGGGGCATTCGATGTCGCGATGGCATTGGCGGTAAAGGTCGCGGCGCACCCGCCGATGTCAGTGGCGATGACCAAGCTCACCGTCAATCGTCTCGCTTTCGCACTCGACGATCTTGCCTCGCATATGGACGGCGATCAATTTGCACTGGCCGGCATGAGCGCCGACAGCAAGGAAGGCATCGCTGCGTTTCTAGAGCGACGCAAGGCAGTGTTTCGCGGCAAGTGACGGCGTCGTTAACCTTCTAAACCACTGCATTTGTCTTGATGGTCTCGCGATAAAACTCCGCGCTGAGTTTCGCGGTTCGCTTCTGCGTTTCGAAATCGACCTTATAGAGTCCGAAGCGCTTTTGCAGCCCGTCCGACCATTCGAAATTGTCCATCAGGCTCCAGTGGAAATAGCCCTTCACGGGAATGCCTTCGGATGTGGCGCGCTGCATCTGAGCCAGATAATTTCGCAGATACATGATGCGGTCGAGATCGACCACCGCGCCGGTTGCCGTCGTGTCGTCGGCCGCCGATGTGCCATTCTCGGTGATGTAAAGCTCCGGAGTGGGCCACAGTTTCGCGACCAGACGCGGTGCCCAATACAGCGCCTCCGGTCCGATTTTCAGCCAGCGCGAATCCATATGCGGAAACGATGTCGGATACGGCAACATCTCGAAGCTGCCGGGCTCCGTGCCGGCCGTGACGTAACTGTGCGGCATGTAGACGTTGAGCCCGAGCAGATCGATCGGCGATGAGATGATCGCCATATCATCTGCCGTGAATATCGGCGCGTTCGCGCCCGCGTAACGCAAAAAGCCGTCGGTGTATTTGCCTTCCATGATCGCGGTGAGATAACCGGAATTCAACTCGCGCGTTGCTGTCTCCGCCGCACGAATGTTCGCCTCAGTCTCGATCGCGGGCACGCAGACCGCAAGATTTTCAGCCGGCCCGACCTTAGTGCCTGCGCGGCCCGACGCGCGGATCGCCTGTACTGCGAGGCCATGCGCGAGCGCCACATGATGGCGCACCTGATTGAGCCGCTGCGGCGGGAGCTTCAGCCCCGGTGCCATTTCGATTGAGGCGGCTGCATAGCCAAGATCGACAAAGGTCGAGCATTCATTGATCGTGAACACGTTTCGCACACGGTCGGTGATCCTGGCGGCGACGAAACCCGCATAGTCCGCAAAGGCCTTGGCCGTGTCGCGCGATTGCCAGCCACCGAGATTTGTTTGCAGCGTCGAAGGCAAGTCCCAGTGATACAGGGTCGCGAAGGGCTGGATTCCGTTGGCGAGCAATTCGTCGATCAGGCGATTGTAGAAATCGAGGCCCTTCGGATTGGGAGCGCCGGTGCCATCGGGAAAGATGCGCGGCCAGGCAATCGAGAACCGATATGCCTTGATGCCAAGCGCCACCATCAACTGGATGTCGTCTTTGTAGCGCGTGTAGTGCTCGGTGGCGCGATCGGCATTGCTGCCATCGGCGATCTTGCCCGGTGACTGCGCGTAATCGTCCCAGATCGAGCGCCCGCGGCCGTCGGCGTTGACGGCTCCTTCGATCTGATAGGCCGACGTCGCGGCACCCCAGATGAAGCCTGGCGGGAATACCTGCGACCGGCTGGTAAAAGCGTTCGACTGCGCGGCGACGTGGTGGGAGGCTGTGGTTATGCCGATCGCAGCTGCACCGGCGATGGTCCCGAACCGGCGTCGCGTGAATTTTTCGCTCAAACAATCACCCCGATGCAACGCCCAATTCGCAACGTAACGGGCATCCGTGACGAAGCAAAGCCGGCGCGCTGGGTCAGGTCAGCAATTCTTGCAGATCGGCCGTAGAAGCTGCTTCATCCGCGCATCTTCCTTCTCCAGATCAGTCGTCGTGGAGGTGGCGGTTTTGCGTTTGGCACCGGCCGCGACCGGCGGCGAGAGGTTGTCGTAACAGGCCAGCCGGTCTTTCGGCTTTGCCACCGTCTGGCAGTCATACATGGTCTGGGCGTACGCTAGGGGCGATCCAATGCCGAGTGCAACACAGGCCAGCAGGGCCGCCACGCAAAGCTGTTTCATAATGGGAGAGACTTTCGACAGCACCGGCTCACCGACGAGCAAGGTGTGCGACCAGCGGACAACATCAGGATCGCGAGCGATAGCCCTCAAGCGCATGGGCAATGAAAATCGCTGAACTGATAATGGCACAAAACGCTGTGAATGCTTCGATCATCGTCTGGTCCTGACTTTAACGTACTGCACCGAACCAAAATAACGGGCGCACAGTCAAAAGGATAAATGTCGGAGTGCACAGTCCGATGCCGACTGATGCGTCGGCGCAACAAATTCGTGGCGGCTCTGTGTCAACGGCGCGCCGGATTAGCGAACGACGCCTACGGTGGATGTGATGACCATCGTCTTGCCGGCCTTCACGACGCCGGCGGTTTGCGTGCCGGTGTCGGTGTTGACCCGCGCCGAGATCGCGAAGGCAGCGACGGCGAAGCCGGCTACTAGCGCTACGATTACCACTTTGAGATGGGTCGCACGGTCCGCACTGTGAATGGAGTGGTTCATCCTCGCCTCCCTGCCGGTCTTTGCCAGCTCTTGGCCGGCGTCTCGATGGGTGTGGTCTAAGGCGTGACTGTTTCCGGATCGTTTCGTGGGATGGTTAAAGAAGTTTCACGGCGGCGGGATGTGACTTCGCGGTAACGAATCCGAAAACAAAAACCTCAAAAAGCGCTCCTTTTAAGCCTTCTAATCTGGCCGACCGGGTTCTGCTTGATTCCCGGTTCGCGCTGCTCAACAACAGCGCCATGACTGACCAGACCTCCCGCTCCGAACTGCTGCTGGGCGATGCCGCACGCGGCTTTGTCGGCACCATCAAGGCGCTGACATCCGGACCGGAGGGATCGCCCTCCAACGATCTCGAACGTCGGCTCGTCGAGATGGGTTTTACCGAAGGAGCGCGGGTGGAGATCCTGCACGAAGGCGCAATCTCGCGCGATCCGATCGCGGTGCGGATCGATAATGTGACGATGGCGCTGCGCCGCCGCGAAGCTCTCGCCATCGTGGTCCAATGACGGACCTCACGCTGGACGGCCCGTTTCATGTTGCGCTGGTCGGCGCCCCGAACAGCGGCAAGACTTCGCTGTTCAATGCGCTGACCGGTAGCCGGCAGAAGGTCGCCAACTACGCCGGCGTCACGGTCGAGCGCAAAACCGGCTCGTTCGTCACGCCCGCTGGCCGGCAGGTCGCGCTGATCGACCTGCCTGGCACCTATTCGCTGCGCGGCCGCAGCCCGGACGAGGAGATCACCCGAGACGTCGTGCTCGGGCGAATTCGCGACGAGGCCGTGCCGGATCTGGTGCTCTGCGTCGCCGATACGACGAACCTGCGCCTCACGTTCCGGCTGGTGCTGGAGTTAAAGCGCACCGGACGCCCGCTGCTGGTCGTGCTCAACATGTTCGATATCGCCCAGCGGCGCGGCGTCGCCGTCGATCTCGATGCGCTGTCGGCCGCGTTGGGCGTACCAGTCGTGACGTCCGTCGCGGTTCGCAAAAGCGGCATCGCCGATCTTTTGAAGCTGACCGACGACTTCGCCGCCCGTCCACCGATTCCGGCGGCAGCCGAGTGGTCGCAATGGTCGCTCAGCGAGTTGAAAGCGGCGCAACGCGAGGCCGATCGCGTTATCCGCGCGACCGTGACGATGCCGAGCAAGCCGGATTCGCTGACCACGCGCGTCGATGCAGTCCTGCTGCATCCGGTCGCCGGGCTCACGATACTGGCGCTGATCCTGTTCGTGATGTTTCAGGCGGTGTTCAGTTGGGCTGCGCCGGTGATGCAATTGCTATCGGACACCTTCGGCAGCCTCGGTATGATGGTCCATACCATCCTGCCAGACGGCCTTGTGCAGAGCTTTCTGCAAAACGGCCTGATCGCCGGCGTCGGCAGCGTGCTCGTGTTCTTGCCGCAGATCATCATCATCTTCCTGTTCATCCTGCTGCTGGAAGATTTCGGTTATATGGCGCGGGCGGCGTTCCTGATGGATCGCATCATGGGCGGTGCCGGGCTGCACGGCCGCGCGTTCATTCCGCTATTGTCGAGCTTCGCCTGCGCCATCCCCGGAATCATGGCGACGCGGGTGATCGATAACCGCCGCGACCGCCTGACCACGATCCTGATCGCACCTTTGATGACCTGCTCGGCGCGCATCCCGGTCTATACGCTGATCATTTCCGCCTTTATTCCGGCCAAGGACGTCTGGGGCTTTCTCAATCTTCAGGGCCTCGTGATGTTCGGGCTCTATGTCGCCGGCATCGCCAGCGCGCTCGGCGTCTCTTTTGTCGTCAAATTCTTCATGTGGCGCGATTACCAGCCCGCACCCTTCATGCTGGAGTTGCCGGACTACAAGATTCCGCGCCTCAAGAGCATCGCGATTGGCGTCTACACCCGCGTGAAAATGTTCCTGCACCGCGCCGGCACCACGATCCTGTCGATGATGGTGCTGATCTGGTTTCTCGCCTCGTTCCCGCAGCCCCCTGCTGGCTCCGAAGGTCCGGCGATCAACTACAGCCTCGCCGCGATGATCGGGCATTTTCTGGAACCGATGCTGGCCCCGCTTGGCTTCAACTGGCAGATCGCTGTAGCGCTGATCCCCGGCATGGCGGCGCGTGAAGTCGCGGTTGGCGCGCTCGGTACCGTCTATGCAATCGAGGGCGGCAAGGAAGCCGCCGATCAGATCGGTCAGGTGCTTGCCAACAAATGGAGCATCGCCACCGCACTGTCGCTGCTGGCGTGGTTCGTGTTCGCGCCGCAATGCGCCTCGACGCTAGCCGTCATTCGCCGCGAGACCGGCAGCACGAAATGGATGGTTGTCACCTTCCTCTATATGTTCGCGCTAGCCTATGTCGCGAGCCTCATCACCTATAATGTCGCACGGGGTTTCGGCCTGTAGGCCCATCGTTCCGGATCGTCTCGGCGCGAAAACGTGTGATATTTCAATATGATGAATGACGGCCCTTGGCATTGTGACCGTTATGCGGCCGGCTTCGATCACCATCATCGGCTGCGCCAGTTCAGCGGCAGCGACTTCGGCGGATTCAGATGCGTAAACAACGACATCCGCCGGGTTTACGACGATCATTCCGTGGTCCGTCAGATAGATCGAATGGGCCGATTTCACTGTGACCGTTTCGAGGCAGTTCGCCCATTCGTCGCGCCGACCGATTTGCGCGATCCGGCCTCGCGCAGCATGTCATCGAACGACATGGATCGTCAGCCCTCGATGTCGTTGCGCCTGAGAATGCGCTCGGCGCTGTCGTTCCAGACATCCATCTGCACGATCATGCCGTCGCGCACGACGAAGCGATCGACATAGCGATTGCCTTCGAAGGGCGTGCCGTCCGGCCATTCACCATAAAGCGTGCCGGTGTTGTAGACGACGGTGTCACCCTCTCCGGGGGCCACGTCGGTGCGCTCCATCTTCTTCTTCACCCATTTGTAGCGCATCGCATTAAACGCCGTCGTCTCGCGCGGATGGCCGAATTTTCGCCCGCCCGTAAAGGTGATCGCGACGTTAGGTGCCATGAAGGTGCCCGCGGTTTCGGGATCGGGAATCATCGAGGCGACGAGAAAGCGTTCGACGATGTCGGCAGCGCTTGTCGTGTCGTCAGACGATTTCGTTTGCGTGGCGATTTGCGTGGCGGTCATGGCTGAGATTTCTTCGCAAGTTTCTTGTGGTAGGACGACGTCATCTTCTCTTGGTCGGTGCTAAAGGTGTCGCACAAACAAAGTGCATGCAATTGGAGCACCAGGTGATCGCGGCGGGCCGATATGCTGCTTTGATGTAGCTGATCGGATCAGGTCGGGACGACCTGGTCGTTCCGCCACAGACGCGCGGGCACCACTTGATCAACGTTCTTGCGCAGGATGTCTATGACGGCGTTGCCGTCGCCGCTGAATCAATCTAGCGCTACATCAACGACGCCATTACCCGCCGCCGGAGCGACGATATGACTGAGACCATAGCCGACATCGTCGCCGCGCATCGCGCAGGTGGCACATCGCCGGCCGAGACCATCGCGCGGACTTATCGGCGCATTCGCGAGCATGGCGACGATGCGATCTTCATCACGCTGCGCGATGAGGCCGAGGCGCTGGCCGAAGCCTCAAGGCTGAACGTGTCGGATGCCGCGCGGCTGCCGCTGTTCGGCGTGCCTTTTGCTGTGAAGGACAATATCAACGTCGCGGGCCTGCCGACGACGGCCGCCTGCCCCGACTTCTCTTTCATGCCCGAACACGATGCGACGGCCGTGGCGCGGCTGCGCGCCGCCGGTGCCATCGTGATCGGCAAAACCAATCTCGACCAGTTCGCGACGGGTCTCGTCGGCGTGCGCTCGCCTTATGGCATTCCTAAAAACGCGATCCGCGACGACCTCGTGCCGGGCGGCTCAAGCTCGGGCTCCGCCGTCGCCGTGTCGGCGGGCCTCGTGCCACTGTCGCTTGGCACCGATACCGCCGGCTCCGGCCGCGTGCCGGCGATGCTCAACAACATCGTCGGGTTGAAGCCGAGCCTTGGTCTGATCTCGACCTCCGGCGTGCTGCCGGCGTGCCGGTCGCTCGATTGCGTGTCGATCTTCGCGCTGACAACCGACGATGCGATGATCGCGCTGCAGGCGATGGCCGCGCCCGATGCCAGCGATGCTTTCTCACAAGCACGCCCGTTGGCGGCGATAAGTTCGTTTCCTGAAAGACTGCGGCTCGGCGTGCCGAAAAACGGGCAGTTGTTATTTTTCGGCGATGCCGTCAACGAGGCCGCCTATGACAACGCGATCAAACGATGGGAAGCGCTCGGTGCGGAGTTGGTCGACTTCGACATCGAGCCGCTCTTTGAGACCGCCAGGCTCTTATATGACGGGCCGTGGGTCGCGGAGCGTTATCTCGTGATCCGCGATTTACTTGCTGAGAATCCCGACGCCGTGCATCCGGTGACGCGCGAGATTACGCTGAAGGGCGAACACATTACCGCAGCCGATACGTTTTCGGCGCTGTATCGCTTGCAGGCTTTGCGCGGCATTGCCGCCCGCGCGTTCGGCGCAATCGACGCGCTGGTGCTGCCGACCGCGCCGACCGCCTATAGCGTCGAGCAGGTGCTGGCCAATCCGATCGAACTCAACAGCCGGCTCGGCACTTATACGAATTTCGTCAACTTGCTCGATCTGTGCGGGCTGGCGATTCCCGCCGCGATGCGCGCCGACGGCATTCCATTCGGAATCACGCTGGTCGCGCCCGGCGCGCAGGATGCGCTGCTGGCCAGCATCGGGCGCGTCTTTCATGCCGATACAGGCTTGGCTGTCGGCGCAAACAATACCGCGCAACCGCCGCTGGCGACGATACCGCCGATTAGGATCGCCAACGAGATTCAAATCGCCGTCGTTGGCGCGCATCTCTCCGGCATGGCGCTGAATGGCGAACTAACGTCGCTCGGCGGTCGGCTCATTGAGGCCACAGAGACCGCACCCGATTATCGGCTCTACGCGCTCAATGGCACGATTCCGCCGAAGCCGGGATTGTTGCGCATCGAGGCCGGCACGGGTGCCGCGATTCAACTCGAATTGTGGGCTCTGTCGGCGGAGGGCTTCGGCCGTTTCATCAACGGCATTCCATCGCCGATGGCGATCGGAACGCTGATGTTGGCCGATGGCCGCGCCGTGAAAGGGTTTCTGGTCGAGCCGATCGCGACGCAGGGCGGCCGCGACATTTCAGAGTTCGGCGGCTGGCGCGCCTTCATGGCGGATAACAAGTAAGCTCATTGCGAGCTGGCCTCAAAGATGAGGGCTATGTTTCTCGCAATGACGAAAACCTACACCGACACTGCATAGGTCTCGTATTCGTCGCGTACCAGTTCGATATGCGCGCGCATCGCCGCCGACGCGCCGATGCGGTCGCCGCGCAGGATCGCAACGACGATGCGGTCATGTTCGGCATGAGATTTCGCCAGCCGCCCGAGATTGCGAAACTGCGCGCGACGAAACGGCTGGACGCGGACGCGCGTCGCCAGCGTCATTTCCGCAATGTAGTCGTTCTGCGAGCCCTGATAGATCGCATCGTGAAAACGCTCATTGACCGCGTGAAAGCGATCCGGATTGCCGACATAACTCAGCCCCCGCAATTCTTCATGAATCTCTTCGAGGCCATGACGGCTCTGCGCCGGCATCCTCTCGGCCGAAAGCCCCGCGCAGAGCGCCTCCAGCTCGGCCATCGCCTCGAACATGCCGTTCAGCCGCGCCATCGACGGCCGCGCCACGACCGCGCTGCGATGCGGCCGGGATTCAATCAACCCGCTCGTAGCCAATTGCCGGAGCGCCTCGCGGACAGGCGTGCGTGACACGTTGAATCGCTGTGCAATCGCGGTTTCGTCCAACGCGATGCCCGGCGGCAGCAAGCCGCGCACGATCTCGTCCGCCAGTTGCAGCCGTAGATCTTCCGCCCGCGTGGTCTTCACGGCAGCCGCTGGACGGCGATCGCGACGCAGCGCGGCTTCATCGTTGAGCGGAAATTCATCGAGGCTCATGCGTCTCAGTCCGGTGGCGCATCGATGATGCTGACACTGGCAGCGACGATTCGCCAACCCTCCGCGAAACGAATCCACGTCTGCATCTGGCGGCCGATGCGACCGGGTGCTGTGTCGCGCGTGAACAAGGTCGATGCCACCGCTGCGTCGTGGCCATAGGCTGTGATGATCGTTCGAGATGTTTTGCGCATCAGCCCGACGGCGGGACGTCCGGCGCGGAACGATTTGATCGCCTGATAGCCGTAGAGATTTTCGCCAATGCCGTAACGCAAGGTCCGCTCGTCATCGCGAAACAATTCGTCAAGCACGATGACATCATTTGTAATGAGCGCCTGTTCGTAGCGCGCAAAGGCGGCGGTGACTTCCGCAACGACATCCGGCAGATCGATATCCATTTCAGAATCCTTTCGGCTGCGGCGCGCAAGCGATGCCGTCGCGTTCCAGAGCATAAGCGACGCGCAGCGCGATGTCCTCGCGCCACGGTGCAGCGATGATCTGCACGCCGATCGGCATGGCATGAGAAAATTTGGGAGACAGAGCCACCGGCACGGCGACCACCGGCAGGCCGATGAAAGAAATCGGCTGGGTGTGAATGCCGATATTGGCACGCACCGGCAGCTCGACGCCGCCGAGCGTGAAATTCACCTGGCCGATATCGGGCGCGATACAGGGTGTCGCCGGCGCGATGATGACATCGACGTTCTCGAACAGCTTGAGCACTTGCTTGCGATACCAGCGGCGGAATTTTTGCGCACGCTCGACAAGAGGCGCGGGCACCATCGCGCCCGCCAGCAGCCGGTCGCGCACCGCCGGATCGAAATCATTCGGGCGCGTACGCAGGCGATCGAGATGCAGCGCCGCGCCCTCGACAGTGGTGATGACATAGGCCGCCGCGCGGGCGCGCGCAGCTTCGGGCAGATCGACGGAGCGCGTGACGCTCAACGCTGTCGCGACACGTGCGACGGCGTCCTGCGCTTCGGGAAACAGATTGGTCATGAAGTGGCCGCCCGCCAGCGCGATCCGGAGGTCGCCAAGACCTTGCCCGATCAGCTGCGTCACGGGCTCGGCGGGCCGCGTCGTGCAGGCGGCATCTTCCGAATCCGGGCCTTGCATCGCATCATAAGCAAGTGCCAGATCTTCGACGCTGCGCGCCAGCGGCCCGAGATGATCGAAACTGCCAACGAAGGGAAACGAGCGCGCACGCGACAGCCGGCCATAAGTCGGCTTCAGGCCGAAGATGCCGCCAAATGACGCTGGGACGCGGATCGATCCGTTGGTGTCCGATCCCAGTGCAATCGGCACGAGGCCGCCCGCGACCGCGCCGCCGGAGCCGCCGGACGAACCGCCGGTCATTTTCGAGGTGTCGTGCGGATTGCGCGAGTGACCGTCATGGCAATTCTCGCCGGTGAAGTCGTAAGCGTATTCGCCCATGTTCAGCGCGCCGACCAAAATGGCTCCGGCGGCTTCCATCTTCTCGATCAGCGTTGCATCGCGTTCGGAGGCCGCGAGATCGCGATTGATCTTCGAGCCCGCGCGCGTCGGCAGCCCCGTGACGTCAAACAGGTTCTTCACGGCAAAGGGCACGCCCGCCAGCGGACCGGGTTTCTCGCCGCGCGCGATCATCGCATCGATAGCCGTCGCGCGGGCTTTTGCACGATCGGCGACGACATTGGTAAAAGCGTTCAGAACAGGGTTATGCGTGGCGATGCGCTTCAAAGCAGCGTCAGTGACGTCGGTTGCCGTCATGGTCTGTCCTGCGACCGCTTTGGCAATCGCCGACGCCGTCATCCACGCGCTCATGCCGAAAACACCGGCGCGGGTTCCGCCGAATCCGGCAGCTTGAACTCTTCGACGCGGCGACCCATCGCCAGCGTCACCTTGAGATTGGCGCGCACGGCATCGCGCCATGCATCTTCGATCGGTAGATCGAGCGCAGCGGAAACAGCGTCGATATAGGCATCAAGCGGATCGGTCATTCCAAACCTTCAATCTCGTGAACCGGCAGCGGCGGATGCGGGATCGCCGACAGCAATTCGCGTGTGTAATCATCCTTCGGCGCGTCGAGCACATCGGCGGTGCGGCCCTGCTCGACGATTCGCCCCGCACGCATGACGATGACACGATCGCACAGCAGCCGCACCACATTCAAATCATGCGACACGAACAGATAACTCATGCCCATCGAGGCCTTTAAGTCCGCCAGCAGATTCAGCACGACCGCCTGCACCGACACATCGAGCGCCGCCGTCGGTTCGTCGAGAATGATGAGCTTTGGTTTCAAAGCGATGGCACGCGCGATACCGACGCGGGCCTTCTGGCCGCCGGACATCTGATGCGGAAAGCGATCCAGCAAATCGAGCGGCAGGCCGACTTGCGTCGCCAACTCCTCACAGCGCGCGCGCAACGCCTTGCTGCCTTTGACGTCGCCGAGTTGCATGATCGGATCGGCGATGGCACGCACCGCCGTGAAGCGCGGATTGAGGCTGTCGGTCGGATCCTGAAACACCATCTGGATCTGGCTGCGCCATTTCGAGCGTGCAAAATCCTTCGGTGCCATCGCGCCGATGTCTTCGCCGTCGAACATGATGCTGCCGTCGCTCTTGTCGATCAGCCGCATCACCATCATCGACGTCGTGGACTTGCCGCAGCCACTTTCTCCGACCAACCCGACGCTCTCGCCATGGCCGACGTTGAAACTGATGCCATCGACAGCGCGAAAAATCTCCGGCTCGATCGCGGGCTTACGGGAGAACAACTTTGCGAGTGATGCCGTCGCGCCCTGTCGCGGATATTCCTTGATCAGCTTGTCGACGGCGAGAAGGGGTCTTTCTTCCGTCCGCCCGCTTCGCGGAGATGGGTCGGGCATGAAGGGCGCTTGTGGCGCTGTGCCCTCCGGCAACAGATCGCGCAGGCCCACACCAAGCCTTGGCGTCGCCTTCATCAGTTTCTTCGTATAGGGATGCTGTGGATTGGCGAAAATATCCGCTGATAATGCCGTCTCGACGACACGGCCTTTCTCCATCACGACGACGCGGTCGCAATAGGCCGCCGCCAGTCCCAGATCATGCGTGATGAGGATCGTGGACATGCCACGGCTCTTCGTGAGTTCGACGATGAGGTCCATCACCGCCTTCTGCGTGGTGACGTCGAGGCCGGTGGTCGGCTCGTCGGCGATAAGCAATTGCGGATTGCACGCCAGCGCCAACGCGATGACGACGCGCTGGCACATGCCGCCGGAGAGTTCGAACGGATAGGCATGATAGCGCTCGCGTGGTCGCGCGATCTTCACTGCCTCCAGCGCAGCAATCGCCTTCTCGCCGCGATCATTGCTCGTGGCTTCGACATGCTGGCGCAGCACGTCCTCGATCTGATCACCAACTTTGCGGATCGGATTCAGCGCTGCGCGCGGGTTCTGGAAAATCATCGAAATTTCACGGCCGCGCAGGTCGCGCATGTCGCTCTCGCTGGCGTTCTTGACATCGACGCCGGAGAACATCACCGAACCTTCAGCGATCTTGCCGGCGCGATCGAGGATCCGCATCACGGCGTAGGAAGTGACGGATTTGCCGGAGCCGGATTCGCCGACGATGCCAAGCGTCTCGCCTTTGGCGACGGAAATATTGACATGCTGCACGGCTTTGACGATGCCGCGCCGTGTGGCGAATTCAACGGTGAGGTCGTTGACGTCGAGCAGCGGGATGTCGGTCATGGCGTCACGTCCTCCGGCTCGGATCGACGATATCGCGCAGGCCGTCGCCGAGAAGGTTGAAACAGAACACCGCGATCATCAAAGCGAGGCCGGGAAACAGTGCGATCCACCATTCACCGGACACCATGAAGGATGCGCCTTCGGCAACCATGATGCCCCACTCGGCGGTCGGTGGACGGACGCCGAGACCGATGAACGAAAGCCCCGCCGCGTTGAGGATCGCATAGCCCATCGTCAGCGACATCTGCACGATCATGATCGGCATGATGTTCGGCAGGATGTGAACGAGAAGCACGCGTATCTCGCTATTGCCGGAGAGCCGCGCGGCTTGTACGAAACCCGCGTCGCGGCGGACATTGGCTTCGGCGCGGGCGACGCGCGCATAGAGCGGGAAATTCACAATCGCGGTGGCGATGATGATGTTTTGTACGGTGTTGCCGAGTGCGGCCACGATGCCCGTCGCCAGCACGAACAGTGGAAAGGCCATGATCGTATCGGCGACACGGCCGACGATACGATCTGTCCAGCCGCCAAAGAAACCGGCCGCGATGCCGGCGAGGCCACCCATCAGGAACACCAACACGACAGAGGCCACCGCGATGAACACGTCGAGCCGCGTTGCGACGATGACACGGCTGAAGATGTCGCGGCCGAGTTGATCGGTGCCAAACCAGTGCGCGGCCGACGGGGCCTTCAGTGCCGACGCCGTGTCGCTGGCCAGCGGATCATAGGGCACGACGTAAGGCCCGAAGATCGCCGCGAGCAGGAGCACGATCAGCAGCCCGAAGGCGAAGGCGGTGACGAGATTTTCGCCGAGAATATAGCGTGCATGTTGCAGCGTCGCGGCAAAACCAGATTTTTGCGCGACAGGCGCGTCGGTCGGAGCGATGGTGGTCATGGCTTCAACCCTCCAGCCGCACGCGCGGATCGATCACGCCGTAGAGAATGTCGATGACGAGGTTCAGCAGAACGTACATGACTGCCATCGTCAGCACGAAGCCTTGCACCGGCGCGAAATCCGACGAGATCAGCGCCTCGACGGCGTAGGAGCCGATGCCCGGCCAGGCGAAAACCTTCTCGACCAGCACGTTGGCGCCGAGCAAAAACGAGAACACCATCGACAGCGTGGTGATGACCGGCAGCATCGCATTGCGGAAGGCGTAAGTGACGATCACCGTGCGTGGCGTGAGCCCGCTGGCGCGCGCGGTTCGGACGAAATCCGACGAGAGGATCGCCAGCATCGAGGCGCGCGTCATGCGCGCGATCGGGGCCAGCGAAAAGATCGCCAGCGTCACGGTCGGCAAAATGAGTTGATTCAGGGCCGAGCGAAACGCTTCGATGTCGCGCGCGATCAGGCTGTCGATCAAATAGAAATTCGTGACCGGCGGCGGCGTGGTCGCGAACACATCCAATCGACCAAGCGGCGCGGGCGACCAGCCAAGCTTGAAATAGAAGACATAGACCAGCACCAGCCCGGTGAAGAACACCGGCAGCGACACGCCGGCCGTGGTCGTGATCCGACACAGATGATCGATCCATGAGCCGGGCCGCGTCGCGGCGAGAATGCCGAGCGGGATGGCGATCACGATCGACAGAAGCAATCCAAGCAGCGTCAGTTCGGCCGAGGCCGGGAGGCGGTTTTTGATTTCGGTGGCGACCGGCTGGCCTGTGGTGAGCGAATTGCCGAAATCGCCGTGCGCCAGATCCGCCGTGTAGCGGAAAAACTGTTCGATAAGCGGTCTGTCGAGGCCAAGTTGTTTGCGAATTTGCTCGACCGCCTGCTTGTCGGCAGCGGGGCCGGCGAAGTAAGCGGCGGGATCGCCGGGCAGCGCGCGCGTCAGCAAGAACGTGACGATGATGACCCCGATCAGCGACGGGATCGCGAACATCAGGCGCTTGGCGATCATCGAGAGCATTGCAAAGCCTCACATCGAATGCTGCCCGCTCCCCTCCCTTTTGCGGGACGGGAGCGCGTGCGATCACGCCTTCACCAGCGCGCGATAATCGAGACGGCGGTGGAACCAGTATTGATAGCCGCTGATATTTTTCTGCATCGCGACGTTGACGAAGGGCTGGTACAGCGGGATGCGCGGGATGTCAGTGAAGGCGAGATCGACGAAACCCTTCACGTCGGCGTCGTAATCCTTCGTATCTCCGATGGCCGCCGCCGTACGCGCGTCATTGATGAGCTTGTCCATCTCCGGCGACTTGTAGCTCATCGTGTTGAACACAGAGTTGCTGCCGTGATAGCACCAGTAGAAGAAGTATTCGGGGTAATCGAGCCAGCCCGAAAATACATTGGTGTAAAGTGGCATTTCCTTCTTGTTCAATTCCGTGCGCCAGTTCGCGCCTGGAATTTTGTTGATCGTCGTCTTGATACCGATCTGGCCTAGGCTTTCCTGCACAAGAATGCACAGCGGCTCGTTGACGACGGCGAAGCCGAGATCGAACGAGATCGTCGTCTCAAAGCCGTTGGGATAGCCTGCCTCCGTGAGCAGCGCTTTCGCCTTCGCCATGTCGGTGTTGTATTTCGTCGGCTGCGGCCACGCGACTTCGGTGGGCTTGTTGGCGGATGCGCCGAACATCGGATTGGCGAGGCCGAACAACACGGCGTCTATGATCTTTTGATAGGGCAAAGCATAAGCGACCGCCTCGCGCACCTTCGGATTGTCGAAGGGCGGCTTGGTGACATTCATGCCGATATACTGGATGCCGTTCGAGAACGGCAGCGACACGACGTCGAGCTTGCCGCCGGCCTTCAGCTCCTGAAAATCCTTGTAGGGCAATTCATAAGAGATATCGGCGTCGCCGCGCTCCAATAGCGCGCGGCGGTTGCCGGCCTGCGGCACCATGCGCCAGATCACGCGCTTGATCTTCGGCATCGGGCCGGACACCCAGGCATCGTTGCGCTCCATCACCACTTCGGTGCCGGCCACCCATTTCGTCACCTTGTAAGCACCGCCGCCCGCCGTCTGCTGCTTGGTGTAGTCCAGACCCCACGGGTCTTTTTCGGTGGCGTTCTTTTTCACCAGTTCCGAATTGACGACGCAGGGCACGATCACCGCGAGATCGGGAATCGTCAGCCTGTCTTTCGTTGCGAAATCGACCCGCAACGTATTGTCATCGACGACGACGAATTGCTCAGGTTTGGTCAGCGAGCCCGCGCTCATCTGAAAGGTAGCAAAGCCGCCGACGCTGACGGCGCGATCGAGCGACCATTTCACATCCTTCGCCGTCACCGGCGTGCCGTCATGAAATTTGGCATTCTTGCGTAGCTTGAACGTCGCCGACGTATCGCTGATGCTAAAGTCTTCAGCCAATTCAGGCTTGAACTTGTCGCGATCGTAATAGGGCACGCCGCCGGGACCAGCCTTCATCTCATGGGTGATGAGTCGATCGTAGCAATTCCACGACACTTCATAGCCGGGGACATTGGTGCCGATGCCGTGAATGTCGAGATTATTCGGGCCACTCTCGGAGACGATCAACAGCGTCTCGGACCGCGCATCGGCCATTGCTTTGGAACCGGCGGCGGAAAAGATCACCGGGGCGGGCCCCATGGCGCTGGCGGCGATGCCTGTAGCGGCTTTCAAAAAATCGCGACGCTTCATGCTCAACTCCATTGCGCTGGGGATCGGCGACGGAGTTAGTTCGCAACTATCGTGCCAAAGGCACGCTGGGCGCTGGAGCGCGCTAAACGACTAGGAACACTTGTGAAAATGCATTTTTATGGCAGCGAGGGGTTTTAGAAAATTGCATACAATGCAACTAATTTGCATGTTTATTATGCAAGTTTACTAATAAGCGAGTCCTGACATCAGCCTTTGATGGCACCGCTTGCAATCGTTTCCGGGCCACGGCACGCAAAGCTGAACACGCCGGAAGCTGCGTCGGCGATCTATCGTCCTCCGCGACCGGAACGCGCTGCATGACGGTTGTGGTGCCACCCAAACCGACGGCCAAGCCCGCACAGACGAGTTATCTGCTGCCCATAAGCTTACGCAATTCCGTCCGCACATGCGAGCCCGGTGTGGTTGCCGTCGCCGTTGTCATCGGATTGCTCAGCGGCTTGCTGGTGGCGATCATCTCACGGTTGAGCCAGATCGCCCACGCGCTGCTTTTCGACATTCACAGGACCATACATCTCCGCATAGCCACGGCGATCTCATGGCAGCGTTTGCTGTTCGCAGCCATCCTCGGCTG
Source organism: Tardiphaga sp. (assembly GCA_043739005.1). Lineage (GTDB taxonomy): Bacteria > Pseudomonadota > Alphaproteobacteria > Rhizobiales > Xanthobacteraceae > Tardiphaga. Next base: position 1,593 of record JAYUEY010000127.1, on the reverse strand, counting down.
AAGCTAGTTCGATCAGGACATGATCGCGTCGATGAGTTCACGCGCATGAATGGCCGCGTCGCCGATGTTAACGATCGTGCGATCGGCCGCATGTGCCGGCACGCTGCGATCAAGCCGCCTGTCGATCGCACCGTCGCTGCTTCGATTTCGCGCCGCAAGGCGCTGCGCCAGCACGACAGCGGGCGCGGTGATTTCGACGACAATGCAATCAATATAACGCGCGCGAAGCGTGGCGATCACGGTGCGGGAGATATTGGCGACGACGCTGCGCCCGGCGCGGATATCGTCGTCGATCGACCGGGCGAGCGCGTATTGCAGGTCATGCGCGTCCCACCAGACGGCGAAATCACCCGCAGCGCGTGCTGCGGCGAATTCTTCCGGCGTGACTTCAATATTATTCTCCGCCTCCGATGCTCGCCGCGTCACGACGCGCCGCGCAAATACGACGCCGCTGTCATCACGAAACGCCGTCCGCGCCAGATCGATCAGCGTATCCTTACCCGCGCCACTCGGCCCAACCACCAGCACCAGCCGACCGGGTCCGATCCGGGCTGGCGCAGCATCGCTCATGCGACGCGCTGGCCTTCGCGCCAGACGCAGCGCACCACCGGCGTCTGGCGCGCAACATGGACGCGAATGAGATCGGCGCGTTTGCCGATCGCGATTTCGCCGCGGTCGGACAGGCCGATGGCTTGAGCAGGCGCTTTTGTCACCGTCCGTATCGCGGCCGCGAGATCGATCGACGGCACGCGCGACGGCAATTGCAGCGCTGCCATCAACAGGCTCGACGGGATATAATCTGACGACAGAATATCCAACAGGCCTTCCTGTGCGAGATCGACCGCCGCGATGTTGCCGGAATGCGAGCCGCCGCGCACGACATTCGGCGCACCCATCAAAATGCCGATGCCGGCGGCGTGCAGCCCGCGTGCCGCCTCCAGCGTGGTCGGAAACTCGCCGACCGAGACATGATCGCGAACGGCGTCGCTGACATTCGCGTCGGTGGTGTCGTCATGGCTCGCCAGCGGAATACCTTGCTTGTGCGCCAGCGCAACGATCGCGCGCAGATTGTCCGCCGCGTACAGTTTCTGGAATTCGAAGCGCTGCGCGATGAAGGCATCCAGCGCCGCATCGCTTTGGCCCCGTCCCTTGCCCCGATAATAATCGCGCATCTTGCCTTCGTCGCGAAACTGGCGCTGACCCGGCGTGTGATCCATCAATGACATCAGTTTCACATCGGGCCGACCCGCCAATTCGGTAGCCTCCGCGACGACGGATGGCATCGGCACCTCGCAACGCAAATGCAAAAAATGCTCACAGCGCAACAGCCCAGCATCGCGCGCGCTCGCGATCGCATCCGCCAGCAGCGTGGCATGACCGTCGATCTCCGGCGCGTTAGGTTCGCGCCAGACGCGCAGCGAATCCAGCACGGTGGTAATGCCGGAGGTCGCGACCTGCGCATCATATGAGACCACCGCCGTGATCGGATCCCAATAGACCTTCGGGCGCGGCATGATGTGGGCTTCAAGATGGTCGGTATGGAGTTCGATCAAACCAGGCATCACGAGGTCGCCCTTCGCATCCCCGCTGCCG
>JAYUEY010000126.1:0-14189 GCA_043739005.1 Tardiphaga sp. | reverse complement strand
GCTTCGTTTTCCCACGAGATGAGAACGTCGCCGATACCGCGCTGGGCGAAAGTGGTGGTCGAGCCGCGGGCGCCGGAGTCGAGCACCGGAACGTTCTTGTAGAGCGCGCCGACGAACTCCTTGGTCTTGGCATCATCGTGGCCGAACTTCTGGTCGGCATAGGCCCACGCCGCGAGGTAGTTCCACCGAGCGCCGCCGGAAGTCTTCGGATTGGGCGTAATCACCTGGATACCGTGCTTCACCAGATCGTCCCAATCCTTGATGCCCTTCGGATTGCCCTTGCGCACGAGGAAGACAATCGTCGACGTGTAGGGTGATGCGTTCTGCGGAAGCCTGTTCTGCCAGTCCGTCGCCAGCAGTTTACGACTCGAGATCACATCGACGTCGTAAGCCAGCGCCAGCGTCACCACGTCGGCCTGCAATCCGTCGATCACGGCGCGCGCCTGCGAACCGGAGCCGCCATGCGACTGCCGGATCGCGACGCTCTGGCCTGTCTCTTTCTGATAGGCAGCAGCGAAGGCCTTGTTGAACTCGACATAGAGTTCACGAGTCGGATCGTAGGAAACATTCAGCAACGAGACGTCGGCGGCATAGGCCGATCCGGCCACAAACAGCGCGGCAATCGCGAGCAACATACGGCGGATCATGATAGTCTCCGAAACAGAATTCGAGGTGGCGAACAGACCACAACCTCGTGGTCCGCACCTGCGAAGTCAACGAAACGACGTTTCAATGATCGCGTCATGACAGCGCAATCTTGCTCGCGAGACGCGCCGTGACATGCGCTTTCGGCTACGCAATGCTCGTTGTATGAATCCCGCACTCGGTCTTGCCACGCCCGCTCCAGCGACCGGCCCGTGAATCTTCCGTTGTGCCGCCGCGCGTCGTACACGGCATGCAGCCAACCGATAGGAAACCCGACGCCACCAGCGGATGCGGCGGCAAATTCGCCGATGCATAGATCGCCGTGATGTCGTCGCGCGTCACATTGGCGAAGGCATTGAACTTCAAGCGCGCACCATCGCTTTCAACGACGGGAATCAAAGCGCGCTGCCCGCCCTGAAAGCGCTTGCGGCCATTGATCCAAGCCTCGAACGGCTTTAGCGCACGTGCCAATGGTTCAACCTTACGGAGGTAGCAACAGCCGTCAGGGTTGGAGAACCACAGATCACGCTCGGGATCATCGCGTTCGAGATTGGCGTCGAGCGGCTTAATCGAGCGCACGTCGCTCAGGCGAAGTTGTTCGATCAACCTGTCGCGATAATCCAGCGTTTCCTGAAAGATCCATCCAGTATCAAGAAACACGACCGGAATTGCCGGATCGACATCGGCTATCACCTTCAGCAACGCCGCTGATTCCGTGCCGAAAGATGACACGACGGCCAGCTTGTCGCGACCGACAGCCTCAAGCGCCGCCGCGATGATCGCAGTCGGCGACGCATCCTTCAACGCAAGATTCAAAACGCTGTCGCGCGGTTGCTCCGCCGGCTTCGGAGCTGGCAGAAAGGGTTCGGACAGGACGTCAATGGGGCCGACACTCATGACAAAACTTTCAATGGTTGCTTGTCGTTTCCGTGCGGTGGCGCGCTTGCATCCGCTGATGAAGCGCGGTGATGCGGCCGTCGCCGGTCGGCTGATAAAACACCGTGTAGTGATGCGCGGTCGTGGCGAAGGCCGCAGCATCGGCAGTCTTTTTGACATCGAACGCATCGAAGCCGGCGCGCAGCATGAAGACAAATTGGTCGCGCAGGATATTTCCCGTCGCGCGCAACTCGCCACGAAACGCGAAACGCTCGCGCAGCAGACGGGCCTGAGAATAAGCGCGACCGTCGCGAAATGTCGGAAAGACAAGTCCGACGACGGCAATTCGATCCAGATAGGGCACGAGGTCATCAAGATCGCGATTGTTCGGCCAGATCACACCGGTTTTGCCACCGCGCGCCAACAAAGCCTCCGCTTCGGCCAAAAACCGTTCGGCCAAAACCAACACGTTGGCATCGGGGGCAACCACATCATCGCTGACGTGAACGAAATCGTCTGAGATGACCTGAGCGTTTTTAACGAGTGGCATAGACCCGCTCCTTAAAAGGCGCTGTGCCGAGACGCGCAACGGTGTCTATGAATAGTTCGTCAGGCCGCTCGCGCAATGCAAGATAGGCCTCGACAATATCTTCGATCACATCCGCGACTTCATGATAGCGCACGGCAGGTCCGATTAATGTGCCGACGACGGCTTTTTCATCGGCACGGCCGCCGATCGTGATTTGGTACACTTCCTCACCATTTTTCTCGACACCGAGAATGCCGATATGGCCGACATGATGATGGCCGCAGGCATTGATACAGCCGGAAATGTTGATGTGCAGACGGCCGATCAGATTCGCCGTGTCGTGATTGGCGAAACGCTGCGTCAATTCCTGCGCGATCGGAATCGAACGCGCGTTAGCGAGCGAGCAATAGTCGAGGCCGGGGCACGCGATGATGTCGCTGACGAGATTGACGTTCGGCGTCGCCAACTGCGCCGCATCGAGCGCCTTCCACAGCGCCGGTAGATCGCGCCTGGCGACATGCGGCAGAGCCAGATTTTGCTCGTGCCCGACGCGGATTTCACCAAACGAATAACGATCGGCGAGTTCGGCGATCGTGTCCATCTGCTCGGCCGTCGCATCGCCGGGCGGACCGCCGATCGGCTTCAGCGAAATCGTGACGATTGCATAGCCCTGCTCGCGATGCGGCGCGACGGAATTTTTCCGCCATGCCTCGAATTTGGGATCGTGCGCAGCGTCGCGCAATTCCTGCGGCATCGACGGTTGTTGCACGTAGTGCGGATAGGCGAAGCGTGACCGGATGTCCTCGACCACTTCGTCGTCGAGCATCAGCGCGGTGTCGCGCATCAGCATCCATTCCTCTTCGACTTCGGCAGCGAATTTTTCGATGCCGAGTTCGTGGACGAGTATTTTGATGCGCGCTTTGTAGATGTTGTCGCGGCGGCCGTATTGATTATAGACGCGCAGGATCGCCTCGACATAACCGAGCAGATCGCGGCCATGCACGAACGGCTTGATAAGCTTGCCGATGAACGGCGTGCGGCCGAGACCGCCGCCGACCAGCACCTCGAAGCCGGTCTCGCCCTGCTCGTTCTTCAACAATCGCAGGCCGATATCATGCACTTTAATCGCAGCGCGATCATGCTCGCTTGCGGTGATGGCGAACTTGAACTTGCGCGGCAGGAACGAAAACTCCGGATGCAGCGTCGAATATTGCCGCAGCAATTCGGCCCAGATGCGCGGGTCTTCGATCTCGCCCGGCGCGACGCCGGCCCATTGATCGGCCGTCACGTTGCGCGTGCAATTACCGGATGTCTGCATCGCGTGGATGCCGACATCCGCCAAATCGGACAGTGCGTCCGGCAAATCGGCGAGCTTGATCCAGTTGAACTGAATGTTCTGCCGCGTCGTGAAATGGCCGTAGCCGCGATCATATTTGCGCGCGACATGCGCCATGCGGCGCATCTGCTCCGACGACAGCGTGCCATAGGGAATCGCGACGCGGAACATATAAGCATGCAGTTGCAGATAGACGCCGTTCATCAGGCGCAGCATCTTGAATTCGTCTTCGGTAAGTTCGCCCGACAGGCGGCGCTTCACCTGATCGCGAAATTCCGAGACGCGCTCGTTGATAAGCGTGCGGTCGATTTCGTCATAAGCATACATAACAAATGGCCTTTATACCGCGCAGTTCTTAGACTGAAATTGGTAGATCAATAGTGACGCCGTCGTGGCGGATTTTTTCGCGCAGATTGCCGGGCGTGATGACACCTTCGTCACCAATAATGACCGGCGCGATATAGGGGCCGATCGCCCCGACATCGTCGGCCGCGGATTCGGTGAGCAGCGCCCGCGCCGCATCAGCATCGCGCACCACTGCGGCGTCGCCGAGTTTCGCGGACCAGTCGCTGTCGGCTGTGCGATAGATCACGATGCCATCCCAGGTCCGGTTGGCGGTGATGACCGAAGGGCCGGTAATCTTGATCTTCTGTTGCAGAGGCGATGTCATTCGGCGGCTACCAGATGGTTTGTCAAAGACGTTGCGAGGTCGGCGACACGCCACGGCGCGGAATGCGCCACGACATCGCCGATGATGAGAATGGCCGGGCCGCCATCGATCTGCGCGACCAATGACGGCAGGTTGTCCAGCGTGCCGACGGCAGATTGCGCATCCGGACGTGTCACCCGTGCAAACACGCCGACCGGCGTCTGCGCAGCACGGCCTGCCGCGAGCAGCCCCTCGCGGATCGTCGGCGCGGCCGTCATGCCCATATAGATTACGATTGTCATCTTGCTATCGGTCAGCACCGACCAATCGACCTGACCCGCGTCCGTGGCCTTATGCGCCGTGAGGAACGTAATGCGCAGCGCTTCCTGACGAAACGTCAGCGGCACTTCGAATTGCGCGGCAGCCCCGATCCCGGCCGTGATGCCGGGCACGACCGAGTAGGAAATGCCGGCGTCACGAAGGGCTGCGATCTCCTCGCCGCCGCGTCCGAAAATGAATCCGTCGCCGCCCTTCAGACGCACGGCGCGTTGACCAGCCTGCGCCGCCTCGATCAGCAGCGTGTGGATGTTGTCTTGTCCGATGCCGGGCTTGCCGACGCGGCGACCGACCGGAATGCGAGACGCATCGCGGCGCACACGATCGAGAATTTCCGGCGTCACCAATTCGTCGTAGAACACGACGTCGGCGTCCTGCAACGCGCGCAGTGCCTTGATCGTCAGCAGATCCGGATCGCCCGGCCCGGCACCGACCAATGTGACATGACCCCGAACGTCGCCTGTTTCATCTGCACCTGCGAAGGCCGCATGATCCGTGATGCCGCCGATTTCGGTTTCCGCGTCGTCATGTTTTCCGGCCAGCACCAGCGCACCGATCGGGCCATCCACGACGCGCTCCCAGAAGCGGCGGCGCATCGGCATCTCGGTCAGATGTTTGGCGATCGGCTTGCGCCAGCGGCCGATGAAGCTTGCGAGATCGCCGATCCGCGCAGGCAAAATCGTCTCGATTGTCTCGCGAACACGGCGCGCCACGACGGGCGACGAGCCGCCGGTGCCGATCGCAACGACGACATCGCCGCGATCGACGATCGCCGGAAAAATGAACGTGGAGTGTTCGAGATCGTCCATCACATTGACTGGCAGTCCGGCTTCTCGCGCCCGCGCATACATCGTATGGCCGAGATCGCCCGCACCCGCGCACATTACGGCGATGACGCCGGTCAGATCCGCCGCCACACAATCGCCTTCTGCAAATTCGATCCGCGCGACGCCATCTGCCGGCAGGCCGGACATGTCGCGGTTGCCATCGGTCGCGTACCAGCGAAGGCTGGCACCGGCGGCAAGCAACAGCCGGAGCTTGGCGCGCACCAGCTCGCCCGCACCGATCAGCAGGATCGGTCCGGCGCGCAAATCAAGAAATACCGGCAGAAAACGCATCGAATGCTCCAAACCCCGATCACGGGGTTGACTGGAATTATTTTCTATATATGTGTCTCTAACAGCAAGCAAAGGGAAATTTCTTCTTTTGCTTACTCATTCTGTCATAGAATATTCTTTCCTGCCGCACTGAGATGTAAGATGACCATTCTCCCTAACGACAGCCAGACAGCAGAGTTTCCTCGTCCGGTCCAGAACGATCTCCAAGCAAGGACCGCGCCGGACAAGGTCGCGGACAGTGTCCCGAGCATGGACCATCTGGACGCGCTGGAAGCGCAGAGCATCTATATCTTCCGAGAGGCCTTCGCGCGGTTGAAGAAGCTGGCGCTGCTGTGGTCGCTCGGCAAAGATTCGAACGTCATGATCTGGCTGGCACGTAAGGCTTTCTTCGGCAAAGTCCCGTTTCCATGCCTGCACGTCGATACTGAAAAGAAGTTTCCGGAAATGTACGCCTTTCGCGAGCAATACGCGAAAGAGTGGGGGCTTGATCTAAAGATCGATTACTGCCCGCCGATCGAAGCGATCGATCCGACGCTGCCGCCCGCCGCGCGCTCGGCCGCCCGCAAGACCGAGGGCCTCAAACTCGCGCTCGCCAAATACGGCTTCGACGGATTGATCGCTGGCATCCGCCGCGACGAAGAGGCCACCCGCGCCAAGGAGCGCGTCTTCTCGCCGCGCGGCACCGAAGGCGGATGGGACGTTCGCGATCAGCCGCCGGAATTCTGGGACCAGTTCAACGCCTCGCCGCCGCCCGGCGCGCATCTGCGAATCCATCCGATTCTGCATTGGACCGAGGCCGACATCTGGGCCTATACGCAGCGCGAAAATATCCCGATCATTCCGCTCTATCTGGCGAAGGACGGCAAGCGATATCGCTCGCTCGGCGATCAGGACATCACCAATCCAGTCGCCTCGACCGCGACCAACATCGACGAAATCCTGATCGAACTCGACGGCAGCAAAATTCCGGAGCGCGCCGGCCGTGCGCTGGATCACGAGACCGAGGATGCCTTCGAGCGCCTTCGTGTCGCCGGTTATCTGTAAAGTCTGAAGTGAACGACGCTATGAATATGATCGCGACAAAGCCGGCCACCAATGCCGGCGAGACCTTCGCCAACGGCACCACCCGCCCGCAGGTCCGCATCGTCATTGTCGGCCATGTCGATCACGGCAAGTCGACGCTGGTCGGCCGGCTGCTGCATGAAACCGGAAGCCTGCCGGACGGCAAGCTGGAAATGCTGAAGACAGTCAGCGAGCGGCGCGGCATGCCGTTTGAATGGTCATTCCTTCTGGATGCGCTGCAGACCGAGCGCGATCAGGGCATCACCATCGACACCACGCAAATCCGTTTTCGTACCCGCTCGCGCGACGTCGTGCTGATCGATGCGCCCGGCCACGCGGAATTCCTGCGCAACATGATCACCGGCGCATCGCAGGCCGATGGCGCGGTGCTGATCATCGATGCGCTGGAGGGCGTCCGCGACCAGACCCGCCGTCACGGCTATTTGCTGCATCTGCTCGGCGTCAAACAGGTCGCCGTCGTCGTTAACAAAATGGATCGCGTCGATTTCTCGCACCTGCGTTTCAAGTCGATCTCGGACGAGATCACGGCGCATCTGACCGACCTCGGCGTGACGCCGACGGCAGTCATTCCGATTTCCGCGCGCGACGGCGACGGCGTCAATGAACGCACGCCGAACATCGCCTGGTATTCCGGTCCCACCGTGGTCGAGGCGCTCGATGCGTTGACGCCGGCCAAGCCGCTCGACGAATTGCCGCTGCGGCTGCCGGTGCAGGCGATCTATAAATTCGACGACCGCCGCATTGTCGCGGGCCGCATCGAATCCGGTCATCTCAAGACCGGCGACGAAATCGTTGTCATGCCGGCTGGCAAGATCGCGGTCATCAACAGCATCGAAAGCTGGCCGCAAACACCGCTAACCGGCGCTTTCGGCGCGGGGCGCTCGGTCGGCATCACGCTGGACCGGCAATTGTTTCTCGAACGCGGCGACATTATCGCGCATCAGCGTTCGGCCCCCGCCGATACACGGCGGCTGCGTGCGCGCATCTTCTGGCTCCACGATGCGCCACTTGCCGTCGGGCAAACCATTCTCGTCCGCCTCGGTACAAAAGAATCCAGCGCGGTCGTCGTCGCGATTGAAAAGGCCGTTGATCCCGGCGAACTAGCCGGCGTCGCTGCCACTGAAATCGCCCGTAACCATGTCGGTGAGATCGACATCGCGTTATCGCGTCCGGTCGCGGTCGATACTTACACCGATAATCCGCGCATCGGCCGTCTCGTCATCGAAGTCGCCGGACGCATCGCTGGCGGTGGTCTCGTGCTATCGGCCGAGGCCGGTCAGGGTGCGCAGCCCGTCGATATCGTACCGGTCGGATCCGCTTTGAGGCCAGATGAGCGTTTCGCGCGCTATCGTCATCATGGCGCGGTGGTGTGGCTAACGGGCCTGCCCGGCTCCGGCAAATCGACACTCGCCAAGGCGCTCGAACGCCGATTGTTCAACAAAGGCGGCATCCCCGTGCTGCTCGATGGCGACACGCTGCGCGCCGGCCTCAACAGCGATCTCGGCTTCTCGCCGGAGAGCCGCGCGGAAAACATCCGCCGTCTCGCCGAACTCGCCACGCATCTGGCACGCAACGGCCAGATCGCGATTGTTGCCGCTGTCTCGCCGGCGGCGGAGGACCGCGCCACTGCGCGCCGGATCGCCGATGATTTCTTCCGCGAAATCCACGTCGCGACGCCGGCCGGCATCTGCGAACAACGCGATCCGAAAGGCCATTACGCCAAGGCTCGCGCCGGGACGCTGAAAAACTTCACCGGCATCGGCAATGATTACGAAGCGCCTCAGGACGCCGAACTCGTCATCGATACATCGACTAAGCCGCTCGCCGACTCAGCCGATGAGATGGAACAGATGCTGTCGCACACCGGCATCCTGTTCGACGAAATGGTCGATCTTGGCGCGAACATTTAACGTCCATTCGATTCAGAGGATTTGAAGTGAACCGCATCACACGTCTCGTCGCGGCTGCCATCGGCGCGCTGGCTCTGACAGCACCCGCACAGGCGCAAACGCCCAACACACTGCTGAACGTGTCCTACGATATCGCGCGCGAACTCTATGTCGAGATCAACTCGGCCTTCGTCAAACAATACAAAGCGAAGACGGGTCAGGATGTGACCATCAACCAGTCGCATAATGGATCGTCGCGGCAAGCACGTTCGATTCTCGAAGGCCTCGAAGCAGACGTCGTCACGTTCAATCAGGTGACGGACGTGCAGGTGCTGTATGACAAGGGCAAGTTGATCCCGGCGGATTGGGCAAAGCGGCTGCCGAACAATTCGTCGCCCTATTATTCGCTGCCGGCATTTCTCGTGCGTGCCGGCAACCCGAAGGGTATCAAGGACTGGGACGATCTCGTGAAGCCCGGCGTGCAGGTGATTTTCCCGAATCCGAAAACCTCCGGCAATGCGCGCTACACTTATCTTGCCGCCTATGCCTTCGCGAAACACAAATTCAACAACGACGAGACAAAGGCCGACGCTTTCATCAAGGCGCTGTTCGCCAATGTCCCGGTGTTTGATACCGGCGGCCGCGCGGCAACCACAACATTCATCGAGCGCGGCACCGGCGACGTGCTGATCACGTTCGAAGCTGAAACCTCGTCGATCCGCGACATCGCAGGCAAGGATACGGCCGGAAAAGACAAGTATCAGGTCGTCGTGCCCCCGACCTCGTTGCTGGCCGAGTTTCCTGTCACCGTTGTCGACAAATATGCCGACAAGCATGGCTCGCGCGTGCTCGCCACATCCTATCTCGAATTTCTCTACACGCCTGAGGGTCAGGACATTCTCGCCAGACAATATAACCGCGTGTCCGACAAGGCCGTGTCCGAGAAATACAAGGACCGCTTTCCGGACGTGACGCTCTACAGGATCGAGGACGAATTCGGCGGCTGGGACAAGGTCAACAAGGACCACCTTAACTCCGGCGCGAAGCTCGATCAATTGTTCGGCGGTCGGTGAAAACTGTCGTCATTCGATCGCGCTCGCATCTCTCAGCGCGGACTCGGAATGACAGCGATTGAAAGCTCGAAATCCATTGCGACGTAGCGTCATCCCAGGTTTCGGTCTCTCGCTCGGCATCACGCTGGTGTATCTCGGCATTATCGTGCTGTTGCCGCTTTGCGCGCTGATCTTCAAGGCCTCCGACGTTGGCCTTGGTCAATTGATGACGATCCTGACCTCGCCGCGCACATTATCGGCGCTGCGCGTCACCGTGACGATGGCGCTTGCAGCGACTGCGTTCAATGCGGTCTACGGCCTGCTGCTTGCCTGGGTGCTTGCGCGCTATGAATTTCCCGGCAAGCGGATCCTCGATGCGCTCGTCGATATCCCTTTCGCGCTGCCGACCGCCGTTGCGGGTCTGGCGCTGACCGCGTTGTTCTCGAAGAACGGCTGGTTCGGTGCACCGCTCGATGCAATCGGCTTGAAGGTCGCCTACACGCCGCTCGGCATCGCGATCGCGATGGCCTTCACCAGCATTCCTTTCGTCGTGCGCACCGTGCAGCCGGTGATCGAAGACCTCGGCTCCGATGTCGAGGAAGCCAGCCGTTCGCTCGGCGCGACCGATGTCCAGATTCTCTGGCGCGTGATTTTCCCGGCGCTGTTTCCGGCGTTTCTCGCCGGCTGCTCGCTATCCTTCGCGCGCAGCCTCGGCGAATTCGGCGCAGTCATCTTCATCGCCGGCAATCAGCCGATGCGCACGGAGATTGTCGCCCTTCTCACTTACATCCGGCTCGAAGAATATAATTACGAGGCTGCGGCGGCGATCGCGACTGTGATGCTGCTGATGGCCTTTCTCATGCTGATCGTCACCAATGCTGTACAGGCGTGGAATTTGCGCTATCTCGGCGGGAAAGACTGATGCCGAAAATCTCCCGCCGCAATGGAAGCTGGATGGTGACGCCGGTCGGCGCAGGGCCGATCGTGCAGCGCATCGTGCTCGGCATCGTCGCCGTCATCACGCTGCTGTTTCTGGTGGCGCCGCTGGCGCTGATCGTCTCCTCGGCGCTGTCGCAGGGCGTGGGCGTCTTTCTCCGCAGCCTGACCGATCCCGGCACGCAGCACGCGATCTTCCTCACCATCGTCACAGCACTCATTGCTGTCCCCATAAACATCCTGTTCGGCCTCGCCGCCGCATGGACCGTGACCAAGTTCGAATTTCCCGGCCGCACGTTTTTGATTGCGCTGATCGAACTGCCCTATTCGATCTCGCCGATCGTTGCCGGCGTGGCGTTTCTGTTTGTCTATGGCTCGCAAGGGCTGTTCGGACCGCTCTTGCAGGCGCTCGACATCAAGGTGATGTTTGCCTTACCCGCGATCGTATTGGCGTCGATGTTCGTCACCGCGCCATTCGTTGCTCGCGAATTGATCCCACTGATGCAGGTGCAGGGCACCGACGAAGAAGAGGCAGCGGTCACGCTCGGCGCGTCGGGTTTCCAAACGTTCGCACGGGTGACCTTGCCGAATACGCGCTGGGCCGTTCTCTACGGCGCAATACTCTGCAACGCCCGCGTGATGGGTGAATTCGGCGCGGTCTCGGTTGTCTCCGGCAACATTCGCGGCCAGACCACGACGCTGCCGCTACAGATCGAGCTGTTGTATCAGGACTACAATGTCGCCGGGGCCTTCGCCGCCGCGACCGTGCTGATGCTGGTGGCGATGCTGACGATCCTGCTGAAAATAATGTTGGAGCGTTATGCCCGCGAAACCGACGACAGCCCTGTACGGCCACCGGCCCATTGAGCCACCAGTCGCGGGGCTTCTCAGCGACCCTGCTTTGGCGCTAAAAGGTGCCCCTGAGCGGCGTCGCGCCGCTTTTTCCGATAGTTGCTCCCTCCTGTTGCTGGATTTTCCGATATGACCCGCCTCATTGCCCATGGATTAAAGATCGCTCCCGAACTGGCCGAGTTCATCGACAAGGAAGCCATCCCCGGCACCGGCATGACGTCGGATGCCTTCTGGAAAGGCTTCGCCGGGATCGTCCACGATCTGGGACCGAAGAACATCGCGCTTCTGAAAGTGCGCGACGATTTGCAAACCAAGATCGACGGCTGGCACAAGGCCAATAAGGGCAAGGCCTTCGACATGGCCGGCTATACAGCGTTCCTGAAGGAGATCGGCTATCTGTTGCCGGAGCCGGCGACCAAGACGGTCGAGACGCAGAATGTCGATGAGGAAATCGGCCAACTTTGCGGTCCCCAACTCGTGGTGCCGCTGACCAATGCCCGCTACGCCCTCAATGCCGCCAATGCGCGCTGGGGCAGCCTCTACGACGCCCTTTATGGCACTGATGCGATCCCGCATGAGGCCACAATCGCCAAGGGTTACGACACCGCCCGCGGTGCAAAGGTGATCGCCAAGGCGAAATCATTCCTCGACGCCGCCGTGCCGCTTGCCACCGGCAGCCACACCGACGTCGCCTCCTATAGCGTCATCGCCGGCAAACTTGCCGCCAAGCTCAAGAGCCACAACGCCACCGCGCTCAAGAATGAAGCCCAGTTTGTCGGCTATCTCGGCAGCGCCGATGCGCCCGACGCGATCCTGCTGGTCAATAACGGCCTCCATGTCGAGGTGAAGATCGACCGCACCAACACGATCGGCAAAGACGACTCGGCTGCAGTCGCCGACATGATCCTCGAATCTGCCGTCTCGACCATTCTCGACATGGAAGACTCGGTCGCGGCCGTCGATGCCGAAGATAAGGTCCTGGTGTATCGCAATACGCTCGGCCTGATGAAGGGCACGCTGAGCGATACATTCGACAAGGGTGGCAAGTCGCAGACCCGCGCGCTTAATCCCGACCGCGTCTACACTGCGCCGGATGGCAAGGGTGTCGTAAAGCTGCACGGCCGCTCGCTGATGCTGATGCGCAATGTCGGCCACCACATGTTCACCGACGCGGTGTTGGCCGACAAGGGCGCAGAAATTCCGGAGGGGCTTCTGGATGCAGCGGTCGCGGGCTTGCTCGCGCTGCATGACGTCAATGGCAAAGGCCCGATCAAGAATTCGCGTAAGGGCTCGGTCTATATCGTCAAGCCGAAGATGCACGGCCCGGACGAGGTCGCGCTGACGTGCGAATTGTTCGGCCGCGTCGAAAAGATGCTCGGCATGCCGGAGAATACAATGAAGGTCGGCATCATGGACGAGGAGCGCCGCACCACGGTCAACCTCAAGGCCTGTATCCAAAACGCCTTGCAGCGCATCTGTTTCATCAACACCGGCTTTCTCGATCGCACCGGCGACGAAATCCATACGTCGATGGAAGCGGGCCCGATGATCCGCAAGAACGACATGAAAGCGCAGCCTTGGATCAAGGCCTATGAAGACTGGAACGTCGATATGGGCCTGATCGACGGCTTGCCTGGCCATGCACAGATCGGTAAGGGCATGTGGGCCGCGCCGGACAAAATGGCGGACATGCTGACGCAGAAAGTCGGCCATCCGCAGGCCGGCGCCACCACGGCCTGGGTGCCGTCGCCGACCGCCGCCACGCTGCACGCGCTGCATTATCACCAGATCGACGTGAAGACGCGTCAGGAGCACCTCTCGAAAGGTGGCCCGCGCGCAAAGCTGTCGGACATCCTGACGATACCGATGTCGCAGTCGAACTGGGCACCGGATGATGTGAAGCAGGAGATCGACAACAATTGCCAAGGTATCCTCGGCTACGTCGTGCGCTGGATCGATCAGGGCGTCGGCTGTTCGAAGGTGCCGGATATCCACGGCGTCGGCCTGATGGAAGATCGCGCGACCTTGCGCATCTCGGCCCAGCATTTGGCGAACTGGCTCCATCAAGGCGTCGTCACCAAAGATCAGGTTATGGAATCGCTCAAGCGTATGGCCGTGGTCGTCGACGAGCAGAATGCCGGCGATGCGGTCTACAAACCGATGGCACCCGGCTTCGACGGCGTCGCCTTCCACGCTGCGTGTGACCTCGTGTTTAAGGGCCGCGAGCAGCCGAACGGCTATACCGAATATGTGCTGACTGCGCGTCGCCGCGAGGCCAAAGCGGCGGGATAGGCGCTCGTCATTCTAGGCGTCCCATTCCAACGCAACGACGCAAAAAAGCCCCGGCAAAACCGGGGCTTTTTTCTTTTTCGCGAAACTCTGGCGCTAGAATACCGCGAGATATT
Source organism: Tardiphaga sp. (assembly GCA_043739005.1). Lineage (GTDB taxonomy): Bacteria > Pseudomonadota > Alphaproteobacteria > Rhizobiales > Xanthobacteraceae > Tardiphaga. Next base: position 483 of record JAYUEY010000126.1, on the reverse strand, counting down.
TTAAGAGTGAGATGATGCCGATCACAATAACGACGACGCGCGCGATCTGCTTGGCGCGGCCGTCGAGCGGCAGCAGGTTGATCAGATAGAGAATAAGAATAACGACCAGGAATGTAATCAGCGCGCCCATCAACATTCGAAAATCCCCTTGAGCCGGCGGAACATGCGACCTTGTGCCGTCTTAACGCCCGATGCGCTTTCGGGTTCCAGTCCCGGAACCGGGCTGGTCCGGCGATCAATCCTTCAAGAAAATCAAGGCGCGAGCCGTAGTAGTACGGCAGGAACACTGTCTAAATATTTACCATAATTGTCCCAAATGGGTGAACTTTGGGGGGCACCATGCTGAATCGCTTGACCGTATCCGCGCTGCTTAAGGCAGTCATCCTTTCGACCGCGTTCTGCGTCGTGCTCGGATTCTCGCTGAACGCCTGGGATTCCTGGGGTCGCCTGCAGGTCACGAACCGCATCGGAGCGGTCGCCGAC
>JAYUEY010000125.1:0-39253 GCA_043739005.1 Tardiphaga sp. | reverse complement strand
GAGTTCTATATCTTGGCTTCGAAAGAAGCCGTACAGGTGCCGCCGGATTACGCCGCCGAGATGGTGCCGTTCGATCCGCTGGTCGGCGAGTTCCGCGTGCATTATGCAGGCTTCTTCGATCCAGGCTTTGGATATGCGGGGGCCGGAGGACAAGGCTCGCGCGCGGTGCTGGAAGTGCGTTCGCGCGAGGTACCGTTCATTCTGGAGCATGGCCAGATCGTCGGCCGTCTCGTGTATGAGAAGATGCTCGACCGTCCCGACGCTTTGTATGGCCAGCGCATCGGCTCGAACTATCAGGGCCAGGCGCTGAAACTGTCGAAGCATTTTCGGGCGTAGGTTCTGCGCGTCCCGCACTTCTCGTCGCATTGCGATCGGTCTAGCGTGCCTACAGAGGAAACGCGGCCGAATGGCTCGGGAGTGTGCATGACCAATCCATCGAACTCATTTGCGAATGACGGCACGCCAAGCCCTGTCATCCAAAGCCATGTCACCCCAAGCGCTGTCACCACAAGCCACGTCGTCCAATGGCTCGTGCGGTTCGACCGCGCGCTGGCGGCGGGCGACCGGACCGCGCTTGCATCGTTGTTTGTCGACGATTGCCACTGGCGCGACGTGCTGGCGCTGACATGGCGCATCGACACGCTGAGCGGTGCGGAGGCTGTGATCCCGGCACTGCTCGCGCATGCGCTCAGGATGCATGCAACGGGTTTCGCCCTTGCCATCAAGCGCACGGCGCCGCGCGAGGTGTTGCGCGCAGGGGCGCAAACGATCGAGGCGTTTGTTACGTTCACCACCAAGGATGGTCGCTGCGACGGCGTGTTGCGGCTGATGCCGGACCAGAACGGCACATTGAAAGCGTGGGTGCTGATGACCGCGCTCGACGCGCTCAGGACCGACGCGCAGACCGAGCGCAAGACGACGGAGTCGCGTGATTTTCGCGGGCCGAACTGGCTCGATCAGCGCGAGCAGGCGCTGCTCTATGATGGCCGCGATCCCGATGTGATCGTGGTCGGTTGCGGGCAGGCGGGCCTCGCTGCCGCGGCGCACCTGACCAGCCTCGGTGTCGACACGCTGATTGTCGATCGCAGCGCGCGGATCGGGGACAATTGGCGAAAGCGCTATCACGCGCTGCGGCTGCATAACCAGACGCATGTCAATCACATGCCCTTCATGCCATTTCCGTCGACATGGCCGACCTACATTCCGAAGGACAAGCTTGCCGGATGGTTCGAGGCCTATGCCGAGGCGATGGAATTGAACGTCTGGACCGAAACGGAATTCGAGGGCGGCAACTATGACGATGCTGCGAACCTTTGGCGCGTGACGCTGCGCCGTGCGGACGGCACGCAGAGGGTCATGCGTCCGCGCCATATCGTGATGGCCACCGGCGTCAGCGGCATCCCGAATATTCCCGAGATTGCGACGCTGTCGAATTTCGACGGCGAGGTGATGCATTCGAGCGGTTATCGCAACGGCCATGCGTGGTCGGGCAAACCCGTGATGGTGCTCGGCACCGGGACCAGCGGGCACGACATCGCGCAGGATCTGCAGGCCTGCGGCGCGCAGGTGACGATCGTGCAGCGCAGCCCGACGCTGATCACGCAGATCGAGCCGAGTGCGCAACTGGCCTATGCGCTCTACGGCGAAGGTACGCCGACGGAGGATTGCGATCTCATCACCGTGGCGACGCCGACAGTGCTGGGCCGCAAGACGCATATCGCACTGACGCAAAAATCGCGCGAACTCGACAAGGATTTGCTCGACGGGCTGGAGCGCGTCGGCTTCAGGCTCGATTACGGCGAGAACAATACCGGCTGGCAGTTCAAATATCACACGCGCGGCGGCGGCTATTATTTTAATGTCGGTGCGTCCGATCTGATCGCGTCGGGCGCGATCAGACTTGTGCAATATGCCGATATTGACGGCTTTGTCGGCGCAGGCGCGAAGCTTCGCGACGGCTCGGTGGTCACAGCCGATCTCATCGTGCTCGCGACCGGCTACAAGAGCCAGGAAACGCTGGTACGCAAGCTTTTCGGCGATGACGTCATGGCGCGCGTCGGCCCGATCTGGGGCTTCGGGGACGGCGTCGAATTGCGCAACATGTTCACGCGAACGAAACAGCCGGGCTTGTGGTTCATCGCCGGCAGCCTCGCGCAATGCCGCATCTATTCGAAATATCTGGCGCTGCAGATCAAGGCGTGTGAGACGGGATTGATCGGGATGGATATCGGCGAGCAAACAAGCGACACGCAATCCGCGCCGCCTGTCCACGATCGCGTGTCTGTCTAATTGGCCGATGCGGATTTCGCAGCGGACGGCGTGACGCGCCAGACAATGTTGCCGACGTCGTCGGCAACCAGCAACGCGCCCTGGCTGTCGAGACGAACGCCGACCGGGCGGCCCTGCGCTTCGTCATTGGCGTTGATGAAGCCGGTCAGCACGTCCTGCGGTTTGCCGTTGGGTTTTCCCTCCGCTGTAAACGGTACGAAGATTACCTTGTAGCCGCTGCGCGGATTCCTGTTCCATGAGCCATGTTGGCCGATGAACGCGCCGTTCTTGTATGAGTCGGCAAACAGCGCACCGGTATTGAACGCCAGTCCCAGAGACGCGGTATGCGGACCGAGCGCATAATCGGGAGCAATGGCCTTGGCGACGAGATCGGGTCGCTGCGGCGTGACGCGGACATCGACGTTCTGGCCGTAATAGCTATAGGGCCAGCCGTAGAAGCCGCCATCCTTCACAGAGGTCATATAATCAGGAACGAGGTCGCTGCCGATTTCGTCGCGTTCATTGACCACGACCCACAGCGCGCCGCTTGCCGGTTGCCAGGCCGGTCCATTCGGATTGCGCAGGCCTGATGCGAAGACGCGCTTCTGGCCGGTCGCGCGATCGATTTCGAGAATGCCGGCGCGGTCCTTTTCGGCATCCATGCCACGCTCGGCGACATTGCTGTTCGATCCGACCGTTGCGTAGAGCTTTGTGCCGTCGGGGCTGGCAATGAGATCCTTGGTCCAGTGATGGTTGATCGGGCCGCCCGGCAAGTCGGTCAGCTTGGTGCCCGGCGTTGCGATCGACATTTCACCGGGCACGTAAGTGTATTTCATCACTGCGTCGGCATTGGCGACGTAGAAATCATTGCCGACCAGCGCCATGCCGAACGGCGCCATCAATTTGTCGAGGAAAACACTGCGTGTTTCGGCAACGCCGTCACTATCGGTGTCGCGCAGCAGCGTGATGCGATTGGCGCTCGGCACGCCGGCACCGGCGCGACCCATCACCAGCTTCATGATCCAACCCCTGATGCCCTTGCCATCTTCGGGCTTCGGCGGCGCGTTGGTCTCGGTCACCAGCACGTCGCCATTCGGCAGCGTGTAGAGTGTTCGCGGATGATCGAGGGCCTTGGCGAACGCTTTTACCGCGAAGCCGTCGCCTGCCTTCGGCGTCTCGTCCTCCGGCCAGCTTGCCGCCTTGGCGATGTTGACGGTCGGGATCAACGACGACGTCGGTGCAGGCAAAGTGGGCGACGGGCCGTAGCCCTGCTCGACGGCCACGGTCGCCTTTTCGTTACAGGCCATCAGCGGCAGCGCCAAAGCACCCACGCACATCGTTCGCACCATCATTCGTCGCATCGTCGCTCCTTGCATCAAGGCTGTTCCAATGCCCGACAGATGCAAATCGTTTCATCGCGCGCGAAAACGTGCGAATGGGTCGCTTAAGCCTGATAAAAAACGGGAGATGACATGACTCAGCCGATGCAGATCGGGCGCGAGGCGCAATGGAGCCGCTGGCGTGGCGTGGCTGATCTTTATAACGCTTTTTTCACGGGCCTGATCCTGACGGTGGTGACGCGGCGCGGCACGGCGGCCGCCGCCGAATTCGTGTTTCGGGTGTTTCGCCGCCAGCAGCAGGAGCGTTTTCTCTCCGGCCTCGATAAATTGGGGTTGGCGCATCTGCCCCCCGTGGTGGCGGCGGCGCAGTATCACTACCTCTCGAACTGGATCGGCGGGGTCCATGTCGAATATATGTACGAGTCAGATCGCAAGGCCTGGATCCGCTACCCGCCGCCGCGCTGGATCTGGCGCGGCACGGCGATCTGCGGCATCCCCGGCGAGGTGTCTCGCGCGATGCTGCGCGGCTGGCACGGCCATAATGGCGTGGCATTGGGCGACACAAGGCTCGGCTTCGTCTGCACCAAGCAGAGCGTCGACGGCCAGGACGGGCTGGAAGGCTATTACCACCTCGCCGATGCCCCTCTGGAGATCGAGCAGCGCGTGGTGTTCGCGCGCCACCTCGATGCGCCACTGTTCGACCCTGCGAAAGCGCCCGAATTGCCGGTCGAGAGCTGGCCCAGACAACGACTCGAAAAAGCCTATCGCAATTACGCGATGGAATATGTCCGCTCCGCAGCACCCGTGATGGTGCAGGTGTTCGGCCCGGACGACGCAGCCTATTTGTTGCATCTGACCGGGAAACTGATCGGCATGCAGCATTATGACGAGATCGCAGCGGCGTTGGGCTTTTCGCGCGGCGATGCGGCTGTCTTTGGGCCGTTCCTCTCCGCGTTGTTTCAGGCCCAGGATGACGAGGCGACGCTCGCGCCATCCGGCACGGCGTTCCACCTGACGCAATCGACATGGAAACTGATGGACGGCGTGGATGACGCGCATCCGGCCTGCGCGCGTCTGCTGGACGGGCTGGTCGAAGGCCTCGCAATGGGTTGCGGACGCGGCATCGCCGTCACGCGATCGGGGACGTCGCCGATGCTGTGGACCATCGGCAAGGCCTGAACGGTCAACCCAAATACGGCCGTCACCACCCGCGCAAGCCGGGCGATGACGCTGTGATTGTTGCTGGGTTTGTTAACTGGGCTTGTTACTTGCCACCCGTTTCCGCACACCCTCCCTGCGTCGCCGCGCATGCCGCGTCACCCGAACGGTGCTAGGACAGACGCCGGGGCACGGCGAACACGATCGGGCCATCAGCCTGGGAGACCAAAGGGGTTTTAAGGAATGTCCGATCTCGGCGTCGCCGAACCGCCCATCATCCAGCCGGTTGCGCCTGTGCGCCCCCCGTTGCCGCCGCTGGCCGCGCCGGCCGCCAATCCATTACTCGACGGCAAAATCCTGCCGACTCTTTTGAAGCTCGCCGCGCCGAATGTCGTGGCGCTCAGTGCCGGCACTTTGGTCGTCATCGCGGAGACCACCTATATCGGCCGGCTCGGCACCGAATCACTGGCGGCGATGGCGTTGGTTTTTCCCTTCGTGATTCTGATGATGACGATGTCCGGCGGCGCGATGGGGGGCGGCGTCTCCTCCGCCATTGCGCGCTCGCTCGGCGCTGACGACACCAAGCGCGCCGCGACGCTGGCGATCCACGCGCTGATGATCGGGCTGTGTTTTGGCCTCGTCTTCATGATCGGGATGCTCGTGTTCGGCCCGTTGGCGCTCGCGACGCTGGGTGGGCGCGATGCGGTGCTCGATCAGGCGATCGGCTATGTGCAGATATTTTTCGGCGGCGCGATCATTCCGTGGCTGATGAACACCTTCGCCTCGATCTTGCGCGGCACCGGCAATATGAAATTGCCGTCGGCAGTCATTCTGAATTCAGCGGTCTGCCAGATCGTACTCGGCGGCGTGCTCGGCCTCGGCCTCGGGCCGGTGCCGCAATTCGGCATGCGCGGCGTCGCGGCCGGATCGCTGATCGCCTACAGCATCGGCACGTCGATCATGGCGTGGTATATTTTCTCCGGTCGCGCCCGCGTGCAGCCGAAGCTGCGCGGCCTCACATTCGAGCGACGCTTGTTTTTCGACATTTTGAAGGTCGGCGCGATCGCCTGCTTCTCGCCGCTGCAATCGGTGCTGACGATCACCATCGTCACGCGCCTGCTCGCCGGATTCGGCACCGCCGTGCTCGCCGGTTACGGCATCGGCGCGCGGCTGGAATTCATGCTGTCGTCGCTCGCCTTCGCCGTCGGCGTGGCGTCGGTGCCGATGGTCGGCATGGCGATCGGCGCGCGACGGGTCGCGCGCGCGCGGCGCATCGCCTGGACCTCCGGCACGATCGCCTTCACCGTTGTCGGATTCTTCGGCACGCTGGTCGCGATCTTTCCGGACCTATGGGTCAATATGTTCACGCAGGATGTCGGCGTGCGCGCCGCTAGCCATGCTTACCTCGCGACCGCCGCGCCGATGTATGGGTTTCTCGGCCTTGCGACGTCGATGTATTTTGCCTCGCAAGGGGCTGCGAAAGTCATCGGTCCGGTGCTGGCGCAGACCGCGCGGCTGGTGTTCATTGCGATCGGCGGCTGGTGGCTGACGACGCATCATGCCGGTGCCGAGGCGTTCTTCCTGCTGGCGGCGGCGTCGATGATCGTGCTCGGTCTGTTGTCCGCGCTCAGCGTCACCCTGACGCGCTGGGGCGATAGGCCCGCGCCGGTGCCGGACATTCGTCCTGCGATGTCGTGAGCGCTAATGTCTTTGATCCAAGGTGTCTTGTTCCAAGATGTCATCTTCCAAGATGTCTTGCGGTCAGCCGTATCTGTCGGCTAAATCAGCGGCAAGATGGCGATGCGGGCGTAGTTCAATGGTAGAACGGCAGCTTCCCAAGCTGCATACGAGGGTTCGATTCCCTCCGCCCGCTCCAGCCCCTCCGTTCCCACAGCCAACGAGACACCGATGACGCAGCCGCAACTATTTTCGCCGTTTACTCTGCGCAGCGTCACCGCCAAAAACAGGATCGTCGTCTCGCCGATGTGCCAGTATTCGGCAATCGACGGCGTCGCGAATGACTGGCACCTCGTCCATCTCGGCAAGTTCGCACAAGGCGGTGCCGGCATCGTCATGGTTGAGGCGACGGCGGTCGCCGAAAATGGCCGCATCACTCATGGCGATGTCGGGCTGTGGCATGACGGCCAGACCGCGCCGCTGAAGCGGATCGCTGATTTTATTCGCGATCAGGGATCGGTGCCGGCGATTCAACTGGCGCATGCCGGGCGCAAGGCCAGCATGCAGCGGCCGTGGTACGGCAACGCCGCACTCAACGACGCCGACAAAGCGCGTGGCGATATGCCGTGGCAGGTCGTCGCCCCGTCGCCGATCCCGATGGATGACGGCTGGCTGACGCCGCAGGAAATGACTGAAGCCGATATGGCGACATTGCGCGACCAGTGGCGGCTCGCGGCCTTGCGCGCGGCCGAGGCCGGTTACGGACTTCTCGAAGTGCATTGCGCGCACGGCTATTTGCTGCATGAATTTTTGTCGCCGCTGTCGAATCGCCGCACGGACTCCTATGGCGGCGATCGCGACGGCCGCATGCGCTATCCGCTCGACATCATCGAAACCGTTCGTGCGGTGTGGCCGGATAACCTGCCGCTGGCGGTGCGGATATCATCGGTCGACGGCGTCGATGGCGGTATCGAGATCGAAGATTCTCTGGCCTTCGTGCGCGAGGCCAAGGCGCGCGGCGCGGACGTGATCGATTGCTCGTCGGGCGGGCTGATGGGATCGGCAACGGCGGCGCGGATTCCGCGCGGCTATTCGTTTCAGGTGCCTTATGCCGAAGCGATCCGCAAAGAGGCGGACATTCCGACGATGGCGGTGGGTCTCATTCTGCATCCGCAGCAGGCCGAGGATGTCGTCGCGAAAGGGCAGGCTGATCTGGTCGCGATCGGCCGCGAGGTGCTGTTCGATCCGAACTGGCCGCTGCATGCGCAATTATCATTGAGCGAAACCAACGGCGATGTCTTTGCGGCGTGGCCGAAGCAATATGGCTGGTGGCTGGAACGCCGCGAGCCGGGCCTGCGCAAGCTCGATGGGCCGGCGCTGCCGTTTCGGAGATAAGAGCTGCGCAACCCGGTCCACATGCGCCGCTACACAGCCTTCGCCACCGCCCGTCCCGCATTGCGGCCGGAAAACAGACATCCGCCCAAGAACGTGCCTTCCAGCGAACGATAGCCATGCATGCCGCCGCCGCCGAAGCCCGCCGCTTCGCCGGCGGCATAGAGGCCCGGCATGATCTCGCCATTTTGCCCGAAGACGCGGCCGTCGAGATCGGTCTCAAAACCGCCGAGCGTTTTTCGCGTCAGGATATTCAGCTTCACCGCAATCAACGGGCCATGCGCGGGATCGAGAATACGATGCGGCTTGGCGGTACGGATCAAGCGGTCGCCGATATAGCGCCGCGCATTGTGGATGTTCATCACCTGAGCGTCTTTGACGTAGGGATTGGCGAGCGTGCGGTCGCGCGCCTCGATCTGGCGCCGCATCAGCCGCGCATCGAGCAGGTCGTCGCCGGTCAAAGCATTCATCGCATCGACCAAGTCTTCCAGGTTGTCGCGGACGAGGAAATCCGCGCCCTTCTGCTTGAAGGCCTCGACCGGCGCGGGTGCGCCTTTGTTGGTCGCGCGACGCGCGGTCATCAGCCAGCTCTTGCCGGTGAGATCAGGATTCTGCTCGGAACCTGACAGCGCGAACTCTTTTTTGATGATCGCCTGTGTCAGCACGAACCATGAATAATCATGGCCGGTGCTCATGATGTAGTGCAATTGCCCGAGCGTGTCGGAGCCGGGAAACAGCGGTGACGGCAAACGCTTGCCGGTGGCGTCGAACCACATCGACGACGGTCCCGGCAGGATTCTGATTCCGTGGCGCGGCCAGATCGGATCGTAATTCCTGATGCCTTCGACGTAGTGCCACATGCGGTCGCGGTTGATGAGCCGCGCGCCGGCTGCTTCCGTGATGCCGATCATGCGACCATCGACATGTTCGGGAACGCCGGAGATCATCCGCGCCGGCGGTATGCCGAGGCGTTGCGGCCAGTTCTGCCGCACCATGTCGTGATTGCCGCCGATGCCGCCCGACGCGACGATCACCGCCTGCGCTGTCATCGCGAATGACCCGACGACGTCACGCGAACTGCTCGCGCCGCGTATGACATCGGTCGGCTTGAGTATCGCGCCGCTGACGCCGGTGACAGTCCCGCCGCTGACATCGAGCGCATCGACGCGGTGGCGGAACTTGAAGGTGAGCAAGCCTTTGGCCTGTGCCTCGCGGGCGCGCCGCACGAAAGGTTCGATGACGCCGGGGCCGGTGCCCCAAGTGACGTGGAAGCGCGGCACTGAGTTGCCGTGGCTCATCGCGTCGTAGCCACCGCGCTCGGCCCAGCCGATTACCGGAAAAATGCGATGCCCCATCGCGCGCAGCCAGTCGCGTTTCTCGCCGGCGGCGAAGGCGATGTAGGCCTCTGCCCATTTGCGTGGCCACGCATCCTCGTCGCGATCGAAGCCCGCCGATCCCATCCAGTCCTGCAAAGCGAGATCGTAGGAATCCTTGATACCGAGCCGGCGTTGTTCGGGCGTATCGACGAGAAACAGGCCGCCGAACGACCAGAACGCCTGACCGCCAAGATTTTGTTCGCCTTCCTGGTCGAGCACGACGACGCGCTTGCCCGCATCGGCGATCTCGGTCGCTGCGACCAATCCAGCCAGCCCCGCGCCGATGACGATGACATCTCCTTGCACGTCTGACTGCTCGGCCATTGCTTCTGCGCCCCTTGTTCGGTTTGCCGTTCTATCATGTGTTCCAGAACGAAACGACGAAAGGTAGACTGCATCTTGCTTGCAACACTCGTTTTCAATCTGAGCGATGCACCTATGATGATCTGGACAAAAAACCGATCTGGCAACACGCTGTGCAGGTGCTGATCTTTCGGTGTCTGATTTGGCAGTGAACTGATCTGGACGATCTGAATCGGGTTCGGCATTGAGGCTGGGGTTGATGATGAAAATTGTGACGGGGTTGCTCGCGGCGCTGTTGTTGGTCGCGGGAATTGGGGCCAGCCATGCTGTTGTCCGGATCGCCGAGGATCGCGGTGGTCGCATCGGAACCTATGTCGACAAATATCAGGGGCTGCGCAGTTCCAACGAAACCGTGATGATCGACGGGCTCTGCGCCTCGGCCTGCACCATCGTTCTCGGGGCCGTTCCGCGGGAACGGATCTGCGTAACGCCGCGTGCGAATCTCGGCTTCCATGCCGCCTGGGATGTCGGCAGCAATGGCCGCGCCGTCACCAATGCCGAAGCCACCCGGATGCTGTATTCGATGTATCCGAATAATATTCGTCGCTGGATCTCGCAGCGCGGCGGATTGACGCCGAACATGATCTTCCTGCGCGGCCGTCAGCTCACCGGCATGTATAAGCCCTGCTATATGGACGCTCAGGCGCGGGCGCACTGAATTCCTGACGTCTCTCTCGCCATGATGTGATGGCCGCGATGCTGTCGGCGCTTGCTCGCACGAGCTTGTCGCCGTATCTGGAACCGGCCGGGCGCCGGCATGATCCCGAAAAGTGGATGTCCGGTTTTCGGATTGGATCATGCCCAGAACACGGCCAAGTTCTGGAATTCGTCATGACCGATCGCACTGTCCGCCCGCTCATCATCGTTGCGTCGTTCGGTGCAGCACTTGCCATCGGCTTGCTCGGGATGCTGTGGGCGTTCGATGGCTTCAAGAATGTCACCGCGCCGGCGTCGATCGGCGGACCGTTCCAGCTCACCGACCAGAACGGCGCTGTTGTCACCGAGAAGAACTTGCAAGGTAAACCGAGCCTTGTGTTCTTCGGCTTCACACATTGCCCGGATATCTGCCCGACCTCTTTGTTTGAGATGTCCGAAGTGTTGAAGGCGATGGGCAAGGATGCCGACCGCATCAACGCTTATTTCGTTTCGGTCGATCCCGAGCGCGACACGCCGGCCGCGATGAAGGCCTATCTCGGCAGTTTCGATCCGCGCCTTAAGGGCCTGACCGGCGATCCGGCCGCCGTGGCGAAGATGACGTCGAGCTACCGCGTCTATTCCAAGAAGGTGCCGCTGAAGGACGGCGACTATACGATGGATCACACCGCGCTGATCTATCTGATGGACCGCAACGGCAAGTTCGTCGCGCCGTTCAACATCAAGCAGACTCCCGAAAAGGCAGCGGCAGATTTGCAGCGTTATCTTTAACGACCCCACCGCTGATGGTCTTGCTCGCCAATCCATGCTCGGTCTTGTCCCAGCGATAGGGATCGTGCAGCAATTGCCATAGCGCGCGCCATGTCGCGATCGACAGGCAGCCCCAAAAGATTGGTGTCAGCAACAAAATCCATCCGTCGCGCAGCCGCCCGCGGCGTGCCAACCCGATCAGACCGATAGCCATTGTGGCGACGATACCCGAGATGATCGCGATGAAATGCACTGGCGTCAGCAAGCCGCCAAGCAGCCAGCGTCCATCGCTGGCCAGTCCCGTGACCGGCGTGGCCAGTCCTATGGCAATGCTGCCAAGCAGGAACGGATAGGCCAGCGCACTCACGATCGGTCCGGCAAACACAAAGCTGAGTGCGACGAGGCCGCGCCAGCCGGCGTCGCGCCACAGCCGGTGCGGATCGCGCATGTGGACGCTGAGCGTTTGCATCCAGCCTTTCATCCAGCGTGAGCGTTGTCTCAGCCAGCGCGGGAATGTGATCGGCGCTTCTTCTTGCGTCGTCGAGGCAAAGGTCACCGTGCGGGTGCCGCAGCGCGCCAGTCGCAGGCCCAGATCAGCGTCTTCCGTCACGTTCCAGGTGTCCCAGCCGCCGACGTCGCGTAGGGCATCGGCACGAAAGTGATTCGATGTGCCGCCGAGCGGCAACGGCAATCGCATCGCGGCAAGCCCCGGCAGCACCGCGTCGAAATGACCGGCATATTCTGCGGAGAACATTCGCGTGAACAGGCTATCGTTGATATTCTGGATGCAGAGCCGCGCCTGCGCGCAAGCGATGCCGGGTTCGCCGTTGCGGAATGCATCGAGGGCGTCCCGCAACTGGCCGGGATCGGGTTGATCCTCGGCATCAAACACCGCGATCATGGAGCCGCGCGCGAAAGGAAGCGCGCTGTTCAGCGCCTTTGGCTTGGTGCGTGGCCCGATATCGGGCGCGACGATGACTCGTGAATGAGGCGGCGTACCGAAACCGGCGATCGCCGCGCGGGTGGTGTGATCGTCGGCCTCGACCGCCAGAATGATGTCGAGTTTCTCGCGCGGATAATCCAGCGCGTCGAGCGCGCGGAGCAATTGCGGCACCGAACGGGCCTCGTGATAGAGCGCGACAATGATCGTATAGACCGGCAATTCCGCATCCGGCAGCCGTGCCCATTTCGGTATTAGGGGCTGTGGGATCAGCGCCGCCGCGAGTCGCAGCCCGATCGCCGCGATGAACCACAGCGCGAGAACTTGGCTCCAGAACTCGAGCGCGAAACTCGGCGGCAACGAGAGCAACGCGGCGAGTGCGAAGCTGGTCATGATCCGTCGCAAGATCCGTCGCAAGTTTTGCTGCTGCGATGGTCGCGGTGCGGCGGAGAGCGCCGGAGACCGATCGCGCAACAGCCAGACGGCATCGTGCGCCAGCGAGCCATCGCTTCTGTGCAACAGGAAATTGTCGAAATCGGCGGTGGCCGCAATCCGAAAGCGCGTCACCATGCCCGGATCGGTCGTAACGACTCGCGCCATGGTGCGTGCCGCCAGATGTCGCGGCGCGATAACGACAACCAAATCGTCGCCGCACCGGATCTGTACCATCCCGATCCGCGCAGCGTGATGGATCTGATCGTCGCGCGACAGTGCGAGGTCCGACGCTGCAATGTCGGCGAAGGTCTCGATTGCGATGCCGGTGTGGCGCGCAAAATATTGGAGATAGCTGACTTCGTCGATCGCGCCCGATGCGATCAACACGCGGTCCGCGCCGGTGCCCAATTGTCGTGCCCGCGCCGCGGCGTCAGCCAGTTGTTTCGGCGACAGCACGCCGATAAGGCAGTCGAGTTCCGGAACGGGCTCTGGCTGTTCGCGCCGATTGTCGTTGCCGGGCCATATCGGTGCGTCGATCGACGGGATCGGCCCGTCAGGCCATCGTTGCTGTGATGGCCGAGCCTGATCCTGCCCATCATGGTCCAGCAGGGCCAAGCCGACGCCTCACGCAATTACAAACACCAAACGCCACTCGCCTCTGCCGCCGGATCGTCTATAAATCCGGTCCCGCAGGGCCAGAAATTGATGCAACCACAGACGCTCATAATGATCAACGAGAGATTGCGTATTGGTTTGACCGCAACCATTGTTGCTATCGTGATTTTGGCTGCGCCCGCGAGGGCGCAGACGCCGGCGCCAAATCCCTCGCTTACACCGCCGCCGGCCGCGATCGCCCCTGGACCCGCCAATGGAACTTCAGTTGGACCTTTAGTTGGACCCGGGCCGCAGGCCGTTCCCGGTTTCTGGGATCCGCGTCGTCGGCCGGACCGGCCGGATATGTCGCGGCTGACGGTGATCCGCTTCATGACCGAAACCGACTATCCGCCGTTCAATTTCGCGGGGCCGGACGGCAATCCGGCGGGCTTCAACGTCGATCTCGCACGGTTGTTGTGTGATGAAATCAAGATCAACTGCACGGTGCAGATGCGGCGCTTCGATACGCTGCTCGACGCTATCTCGAGCAATCGCGGCGACGCGATCATTGCGTCGATCGCGGTGACGCCGCAGATCCGTGCTCGCGTCGATTTCACCGATCCTTATTACCGCGCGCCGGCGCGCTTCGTGTCGCGCCGCGACAGCGTGATGCAGGAAATTCGACCGGAATATCTCGAAGGTCGCAAGGTCGGCGTCGTCACCGGCTCGTCGTTCGAGGCGTATCTCAAGGCGATGTTCACCGATGCCGTGCTGAAGGATTACCCGACCGACGAGGCGCTGCGTCAGGCGCTGAAACAGAAAGAGGTCGATTTTATTTTCGGCGATGCGATCGCGCTAGCGTTTTGGATCAACGGCACCGATTCGGCGGATTGCTGTTCATTCTCGGGTGGGCCGTTCATCGAGGGCCGCTATTTCGGTGAAGGCATCGGCATCGCCGTGCGCAAGGGCAACGACACGCTGCGGCAAGCGCTGAATTGGGCGCTGTTTCGCGTCTGGGAAAAAGGCAAATTCACGGATTTATGGCTGAAGTATTTTTCGGTCAGTCCGTATTGAATTTGCACCCCTTCGTAGGGTGGGCAAGGCGCAAGCCGGACGACGAAGGCGTCGCCGGCCTCATCTTCGGCGAGCCTACGAGTCTCGTGCCTGGTTTTGCATTTTGAGCGGGACGCGATAGTTTCCGCGGCCCCGGAGGCCTTGATGACCGATACCGCGACCCTACCCACTGCAACCGATCTTCGCACGCTCGCCGAAACCGCCAATGCCTGGCCGTTCGAGCAGGCGCGCGCGATCGTCAACCGGCTGAAAAAGACGCCGAAGGACGAGGTGCTTTTCGAGACAGGCTACGGCCCATCGGGGCTGCCGCATATCGGCACCTTCGGCGAGGTCGCGCGCACTACGATGGTGCGCCATGCGTTTCGCGTGCTCACCGATGATAAAATCAAGACGCGGCTGATCGCGTTTTCGGACGATATGGATGGCCTGCGCAAGGTGCCGGACAACGTGCCGAACAAAGAGATGCTGGCGCAGCATCTCGGCAAGCCGCTCAGTCGTATTCCCGACCCGTTCTCCAACGAATATCCGTCATTCGGTGCGCATAATAACGCCCGGCTGCGGGCGTTTCTCGATACGTTCGGCTTCGATTACGAATTTGCCAGCGCGACGGATTACTACACCTCCGGTCGCTTCGATGCGACCCTGCTGCGTGTGCTGGAGCGCATCGAAAAGGTGATGGCGATCATGCTGCCATCGCTGCGCGAGGAACGCGCGGCGAGCTATTCGCCGTTTCTCCCGATCTGCCCGCGCACCGGCGTGGTGTTGCAAGTGCCGATCACGTCGCATGATGTGAAGGCCGGCACGATTTCCTATCTCGATCCGGAAACGCAGGAGCCGATGACGACGCCGGTAACTGGCGGCCATTGCAAACTGCAATGGAAGCCGGACTGGGCGATGCGCTGGACCGCATTGGGCATCGATTACGAAATGGCGGGCAAGGATCTGATCGACTCCGTGAAGCTGTCGAGCAAAATCTGTTCGGCGCTGGGCGGCACACCGCCGGAAGGTTTCAATTACGAACTGTTTCTCGACGATAAAGGCCAGAAGATTTCCAAGTCGAAGGGCAATGGTCTGACCATCGACGAATGGCTGCGCTATGCGTCGCCGGAATCGCTGTCGCTGTTCATGTATCGCGAGCCGAAGGCGGCGAAGCGGCTGTATTTTGACGTCATCCCGCGCAATGTCGACGACTACCAGCAATTCCTTGACGGCTTCGCGCGGCAGGATGGCAAGCAGCAACTCGGCAATCCTGTGTGGCACATCCATGCCGGCGCGCCGCCTGTCGCCGACATGCCGGTGACGTTTCAGCTTTTGCTGACGTTGGTGTCGTCGTCGAACGCCGAGAATGCCGAAACGCTGTGGGGATTCATCGGGCGCTATCGGCCGGGCGTGACGCCACAGACGCATCCGAAGCTCGATGACATGGTCGGCTATGCAATCAATTATTATCGTGACTTCGTTGCACCGCTGAAGACGTTTCGCGAGCCGACAGCGCAAGAGCGCGGTGCGTTGCAGGATTTGCGCACGGCGCTGTCGAAGCTCTCGCCCGAGGCCACGGCCGAAGATATTCAGAACGCGGTCTATGAGATCGGTCGCCGCGAACCGTTCCTCGATCACAAGAAGCTGGCGAAAGACGGCCGTCCTGGCGTCTCGCTCGACTGGTTCAACATGCTGTATCAGGTGTTGCTCGGTCAGGAGAAAGGCCCGCGCTTCGGGTCTTTCGTCGCGGTCTATGGCGTGACAAATGCGATCGCGATGATCGATGGAGCGCTGGCGCGCAGCGCGTGACCTGTCATCTTTGGCTTCAGTGCCTATATCCCGTCCTCCATCAACAAGGAGTGTAGAATGAAGACGACAGGTTCGGCCGTTTGGAGCGGTGGCATCAAGGACGGCAAGGGTGCGATCTCGACCAAAAGTGGCGCGCTGAAGGAATATCCCTACGGATTCGCAGCGCGTTTCGAAGGCAAACCCGGCACCAATCCGGAAGAGTTGATCGGCGCGGCGCATGCTGGCTGTTTCACAATGGCGCTGTCACTGATGCTGACGGAAGCCAAGCTCACCGCCGAGAAGATGGAGACGACCGCCGAGGTCACGCTCGACAAGGATGGCGACGGATTTTCGATCACCGCCGTGCATCTGACACTGAAGGCAAAAATCCCCGGCGCGGACCAAAAGACCTTCGATGACCTGACGGCGAAAGCCAAGGCCGGCTGCCCGGTGTCGAAGTTGCTCAAAGCCGCGATCACGCTGGATGCGACGCTGGAGGCGTGAATGGCTGTCTTCCCTCTCCATGTGTGGGAGAGGGAAGAGCTGGGCTCCCTCACGCTTTATCCTAACTCTTCTTCATCCCCTCCATCTCGGCGATCTTGCGCGCGAGATCGCCGCGCTGTTCGCCGATCATCACCTCGATATTGCTCGGCGGCGGTGCACCGTTGATGGCGCGATCATATTTCGCGATGTTGCGTTTCTCGCCATCGATCAGGCCTGGCAAGACGCCGTCGTCGAGTCCGCCGAACAGCGACCGGACGTCCATGATCGTCTTGTGCACGGTGCTCATGAACGAGCCGGCGTCATCCGGTTTTTCGCCGACCTGCATCAGCACGCGGCTGAGATCGTCGGCGTGGCGCTGATGAAGCGCGACCATGTCGCGAAACAGCGGCGTCATGCCTTTGCCCTCAGCATCCTCAAGCGCTTCCTGATAGCCGTTGCGGGCATCGATGGCGGCGGTGTGCAATGTCTTGAGATGGTCGTGTATCGTGTGGTCCATGGTCGCCTCCGTTTGATGTGACGTCAACGGGGCGTTGTCGTGCCGGTTCCTTCGCTGTCAGTCGGCGTGATTCCATAGGGCGCGAGCAGTGTCCAGATATGTGGCGGCACCATCGATTTAAGACGTTGCGGATGCTGCCGGCGCAGATGCAACACCGTTTCGACGGCTTTCATCTCGACGCGGGCGCGCGCGAATTCCAGACCGCGCGGACCGATGCGCGGCATCAGCCAGCCGACGATCGGGCGCAGCCAGTTCGGCATTGATCGCAGCGGCAATCCGCCAGCCGCGAGCGCGACGTTTTTCAAAAAACCTTTCACCGGGCCGGCGCGCTTGCCGGCGCTGCCGGGCGCGCTCAACGTGACTTCATCGCCGAGCAGTGACAGCAATTCCTCGCCGCGCGCATTGCGCACCAACAGCCATTGCTGGCCTTCGCCGCCCATGTATCCGACGGTGATGTCGGCCAGCACATTGGTGTAATCGACGCAGGTGCGGCAGGTGAGCGGGAAGAAATCCGGCGGCAGTTTCGAGATCGGCAATTGCAGGAAGGGAATTTCCTTCACGCGGCCATCGGTGAAGCGTAACTCGACATGATAATCGGCACGGAATTCCAGATAGGTGATGGTCTCGGGTTTCTCGGACAGTAGATCGAGAAACGTATGGAAATTCGCAGTGGTCGTGTTGTCCGAACAGGGCGTGCCGACGACATAGATTTTCTCGAAGCCGAGCGTGCGCTCCAAAGACCGCAACGCATAGATCTGGCAGGGAATGCCGATCACGGCGATGCGCTTGAAGCCGCGCGCGCGGGCGGGCTCCAGCAATGCGAGAAGCGGCGCATAGCCCATCCGCATGCCGCGACACTCCGCCATGCCGGCTGCGGATGTCACCAGCACCGGTACAGGTTTCCACGGATCGTCTTGATCCGGGGCCATCGTCAGCACGGCATCGACAGCGTTCGTTTCAAGCAATCGTTCGGCGATGCGCGTGGTGATCCCGGTCCATTGCGCGCCAGTGCTGGGATGTTTGAGCGCGGCGCGAACCATGCGTTTGAACGGCCCGAAAAAAACTTCATCGGGTCGCGTGATATCACGGGCGCGGCCATGCACGCGCGCTTCCATCGCAGGATAATCCGGCTTGATGAACTGGCACGCGGTGCCGCAGCGCTTCGGCTCGCTCGTGCGCGAGATGCCGCAATCGGTGCAGAGATCGCGTGGCGCAGCCGCGCCGATTTCAGGCGCAATGATGGAGCTTGCTACCATCCGCGCGTTCCGGCTTCGCCCTTGAATGGGCCGACGATGTCGGTGGTGATCCAGCCGCCGTAGAAGTCACCGGACTGTGCCTGAACCCGCTCATCGCCCACGAAGCAATCATCGACGCGCGAGGCATAGAAAGCGAGGTGATCGGCGATCGCGGCAAAATCGGGCGTCGGGCGCGGATAGCTCCACGCGGCTTCCTTGGCGCGGCGGCCGTTGACATCGAGCGACCAATAGCTCGCATGGCCCTTGAATTCGCACCATGACGCGCCCGGCACCTTTTGCAGGAATTGCTGCGCGATGTCGGCGGGCGGAATGTAATAGACCGGCGGATGGCTGGTTTCGAGCACGCGGTAGGCCGACGTCGTGTCGGCGATGGTCTCATTGTTGAAGATGATCCGCAGGCGTTTCGCCACGGCTTCGAGCCGTGGCGGGCGCGGATAATCCCAGACCGATTCCTGCCCCGGCAACGGCGCGATACGGTTCGGTTTGAACATCGATACCTCCTGATTTCTTCGTCATTGCGAGTCAGCCGCAAATTTGGCGAAGCCGATTTGCTTTGTCGCGATTGGTTCTTGAAGACGAGAACTTATCGCTCCTCGCAATGACGATTTGCAGCGAACAGATCAATAAAACGCAAGCCGCGCAACAGCGAGATCAGCGTTGAATGCGCGCCCGATGGCGACGAGCCCGATGCGCCGCAATCGCGTCACATCGAGCGCAACAGCGATCCGATGCGGGACGAAATCAGCGAATGGTAATTCAATCGTCCGCCATGTCCGGTCGGCGACAAAGTCCGCGCGCCATGATTGTTGGGGCTGCGTCGCATCCATGCTGCGCAGCCTCACATCGTAGGTCTCATCATTGCCAAAGACGTCCACCGCAACGCCCGTGAATGCGCTGGCGTCGATCGCATGATCGTTCACCAACAGGTCCATCGCGATCTGGATGAAGCCGCCATTATTGTCCGTCGAGACATCGCCGCGCATCCGCATCGCGGCGCGGCCGTCGATAGTCTCGCGCGTCAGCGTGCCCTGCGAGACGCCGCCCATCACCGTGTCGGTGACGAGTTGCCAATGCGGCGCGCCGTCGGCGGGCCAGATCACCGCAGCACCATCGGAAACGTCACCGCGATGCCCCATGCGAAAACGGCGGCATTGGCAATGGCACCCGGCAGCGGATGGCCGGTGGCCCGCAGGCTGAGGCGGCTGATGATGCCGAAGGCGACGAACAGCAGCAGGATCGCCGGCACGATGATGGCGAGGAAGAACAGCTTGCCGGGATTGAGCAGGATCGCGAGCGCCAGCGAGATCAAAAAACAGAATTTCGTCAGCACATGGCCGCCATTGCGATTGGCGATCGCGGTCAGTGTTTCGTCGGCGATGAAATAGGGAATGGTGCCGCAGGCAATCGCGGCAATCAGTGGCCAGCGTTCCGGGATCGGCAGGAACGAAAACAGATAGGTGTCGATCGGCAGACCGAAGGCGATGATGTTGAAAGCACCGACAGCCAGCGCGGCGGCGGCGATATTGCGCCACAGATGATAG
The DNA here is from genome assembly GCA_043739005.1 of Tardiphaga sp. GTDB lineage: Bacteria > Pseudomonadota > Alphaproteobacteria > Rhizobiales > Xanthobacteraceae > Tardiphaga. Next base: position 19,668 of record JAYUEY010000125.1, on the reverse strand, counting down.
GTCATCTCCAGCCGCTTCGGCGAGGCATGCAAGGCTGAGTGCATCGCAAGAGCCGCGCGTTGTTTGCGTCGCAGCCACATCAGCGCCAGCGTGGTGATCAGGCCATAGATGAGAAAGTGCAGTGCCAGATAATCGCCGAGCAGGATCGACAGAAATTCGGTCGGCATCTTCCACAGAATCAGCGGCGTCAGGATGGCTGGCAGAATCGCGACCAGTAGCAGCGGCCCCCAGTCCATGCCGGCGCGACGCGAGCGCAAACGGACGGCGGGCAGGACATGCGACAGCGGCCGCGCCAGCGCGATGATGCCGGTGAACAAAAGCGCCAGCCATTGGCCGCGCGCATCGATAAATCCGCTACCGATGCGGTCGAACGCGCCGTTCAGCCAGTCCAACGTTTCGCTCAGGGCGTCGCGGCTGTAGAGTACGCCGATATGTTCGACGCCGCGCGCCTCGACCATCCTCCGCGCGGTGCCGGTCTCGAAGCGGCCATAGGTCTGGCCCGGTCCGGCTGCGCTTTTTGTGGCGAGGCCGACGATCCGCAGGGCCTCGTCCTGCAACACCTTCGGCTCCAGCGCGCCGACGATCACCAGCAAATTGGGAGGGCTGGTCGCCGTGACGGTTTTTGAAAACACCGACACCGCAACAGTGGCGCTCACATCAGGATTGGCCTGCGCGAATTTCACGACGATGTCGGAAGCCATCGAATGGCCGATCACCGCGAGGCGGCCATCCGATTGGGGGAGCGATTGCGCAACCGCCGCGACGTCGGTGAGTTCGGCGAGCAGCGCGTCGGTGATGCCGGTATCCTTGGTGATGTCGCCGCGCATCGGATCAGGGTTGCGGCCGTGGCCGAGGAAATCGAAGGTCACGGCGACATAACCGTTGCGCGCCATCGTCATTGCGAAAGGCTGCATCAATTGCTGCGACCCGGCAAAGCCATGCGCGATCACAACGGTCGGCGCGGTCGGGCCGGTTTGCGGCCGGAAGATCGTGATCGGCGTGTCGCCGACCTTGCTCTTGGTGATGCTGAGGCCGTCATCGCTGCGACGCAGTTGCAGCAGCGCCAGCGCGATGGCGCACAGAGCGATGATGCCGATGACCGAAGATGAGAGTTTAAAGCTGTCGGGTGTCACGCGGTGGTGGCTCTGCAAGGGAAAGGAAAGACAGAAAGCGCTGTGCAAAGAGTGACGCTACTCTTCATCGGCGACATGCCTGCGACGGATGCTGCGCACCGTCCACCAGATGCCGAAGGCGGCGACCGGCACGAAGGCCGCCGTGACGATGCTCGGCTCGACATGCAATTTGCCGGAATCGTGCCCTGCCTTGACCAGATAGCCGAACAGCCCGACCACATAATAGGTGATCGCTGCAACGGAAAGTCCTTCCACCGTCGTCTGCAATCGCAATTGCAGCCGCGTCCGCGCGTTCATCGATTTCAGCAGTTCCTGATTCTGCTGCTCCAGTTCGACATCGACGCGCGTGCGCAACAGATTGGCGGCGCGCGCCAGCTTTTGCGACAGCCCCGCTTGTCGATTTTCGATCGTGACGCAGGTCCGCAACGCCGGCTTCATGCGTCGCGCCAGAAATGACGACCATGTCGGCAGTCCCGACACCTTCTTTTCGCCAAGCGTTTGCAGCCGTTGCGCGACGATTTCTTCATAGGCACGGCTGGCGCCAAAACGAAATACGCTGGCGGCGGCCCCGGCCTCGACATCCGCCGCGAGCGCGGTGAGTTCATCGAGCAGCCGATGATTGCTGGCGAGATCGCCCAATCGGCGCATTTCCTCGGTGACTTCGACCAGCCGCTTTTCGCTGGCACCGACCGACGGTGCGAGGCGCTGTGCCTCCGGCAGCCCGAGCAGCGCCAGCGTGCGATAGGTTTCCAATTCGATGACGCGCTGCACGGTCGCGCCGGCGCGGTCCAGCGACATGCCGCGATCAGCGACCAGAATCCGCACGAAGCCGGTCGGGCCGGGCTGGAAATCCGTCGCATAGATCGCGATGCCGTCGGTATTTTCGGCCACTGCGAGGCTGGCGCGATCGAACAGCTTTTCGGGGGCGGTGCGCGGCAGGTCTTCGGCGAGCAGATGCAGGTCGATCGCGACGAGAACCGGCCCCGGCTGCGGCACCAGCCGCATCGGCGTGGCGATTGCCGACGCTTCGGGGTGGAATGGCGTCGCAGTCGGATCGCTCGGCATTTCCCAGGTGTAAGTGGTGAATTCCGAATGCTGTTCCCAGCGCAAGATCGTAGTCCCGAATGCCACGCGGTGGTGCTTTTCCACAGTTTGAGGCGGCGGCAGCCCGCGCGACTGGCAAAACGCCGTCAGCGCCGCCCGATCCGCCTGCGCCGCCGGGCCGGAGGTGTCGAAAGCAAAATGCAGCACGCGAGAGGGGACGGCGATGGCTGTGAAGGGCCGGGCGTGGACCTCGCCGAGGATTGCCGCGCGCAGCGGATGCGGCAACAGCCTGCCCGCCTCGCCGTCTCCGATCAGAACTTCAGCCGTCATCGTCTCTTCCTGCCGCGCCTCAATGAGTAGCATTGCGCCCGGTTGGAATGAAAGCGGGAAAGATGGATTGGGCCGTTTGCAACGCAGCGTTGTTGCTAATTTGCATTCCGAGATTTGCATTCGTTGCAACGCCAGCCATAATCGCGATCAAAGGAGTCGCCGTGACAGGAACGCGGCGATCGGGAATGGAGCGTGCGTGGTGGGTGTGTCTCTACGGATCGGTACACGCAAGAGCACGATGGCACTTGCGCAGACCGAGGACATTGCGCGGCAATTATCGGCCGCAGCGTCGGAACTCAATGTCGAGATTGTCAAATTCGAGACAATCGGGGATTCGGACCAGACCAGCAAATTGCTGCGCCATGGCGGCAAGGGCGGCGCCTTCGTCGAGGAAATCCGCGCGGCGGTCAATGCCGGCCGGCTGCATGCCGCGATGCATTCGCTAAAGGACATGCCGGGCAACGAGGACACGCCGGGTCTCGTCATCGGCGCGACGCTGCTGCGCGATCCGCCGACCGACGCGCTGGTCGTGCGTCCCGGCGTGACGCTCGACGCGATGCGCGCCTCGCGCGGCAAGGGTTTCAAGATCGGCACCAATGCGGTGCGCCGCGCCGCCTATGCGCGGCGTCTGTTTCCCGACATCGAGATCATCCATTTTCGCGGCGCGGCCGATACGCGAATCCGCAAACTCGACAATCAGGAGATGCAGCGGCTGCCCGGCGGCGGCGAGGTCGGCCCGGCCGATGCGCTCATCATGGCGCGGTCGGGGCTGGAGCGCGTCGGGTTTGCGAATCGCATCGTGCATGATTTTACCGCTCGCGAAATGTTGCCGGCGGCCGGGCAGGGCATCGTCGCGGTGGAATGTGCGGCGACCGACTGGCAAACACGAAAATATCTTGCACTGATTGACGATCCCACCGCGCATCTGTGCGCCGATGCCGAGCGCGAGGTGCTGTGGGTTTTGAATGGGCACTGCAATTCACCGATCGCGGCCTATGCCGAGATCGCCAACGGGCAGATGACGATGACAGCGTCGGCGCTCGACGAGGCCGGCGGCAGCTTCATCGAAGTGACGCGCGACGGCCCGGCCGACCGGCCGCGCGAACTCGGCCGCGCCGTCGGGCTTGATCTGCTCGAAAAGGGCGCGGGCGCGATCATCGAGCGGACGCGGCCTGCATTATGAGCGCGTTTCCGTTTTCCGCCATCGTCGGTCAGGACGAGATGAAGCTTGCGCTGCTGATCTCGGCGGTCGATCCCAAAGTTGGCGGCGTGCTGGCGTTCGGCGATCGCGGTGCGGGCAAATCGACGGCGGTGCGTGCGCTGGCGGCACTGCTGCCGAAGATGAAAGTCGTCGTCGGGTGCCGCTACAATTGCGATCCCGACAAACCCGCTGAATTTTGCGACGAATGCCAGGCGCGTAAGCCTCTGAAAATAGCGAGCGTGCCGGTGCCAGTGGTCGATCTGCCGTTAGGTGCCACGGAAGATCGCGTCGTCGGCGCGCTCGATCTCGAACGCGCATTGGCCAAGGGCGAAAAGGCGTTCGAGCCGGGTCTATTGGCGCGCGCCCATCGCGGCTTCCTCTATATTGATGAAGCCAATCTGCTTGAGGATCATCTTGTCGATCTGCTGCTCGACGTTGCAGCGTCCGGCGAGAACGTCGTCGAGCGCGAAGGCCTGAGCATCCGCCATCCGGCGCGTTTCGTGCTGGTCGGCACTGGAAATCCTGAAGAAGGCGAGTTGCGGCCGCAATTACTGGATCGATTCGGGCTGTCGGTCGAGGTCTCGACGCCGAACAATCTGCCGGACCGAATCGAAGTGGTGAAGCGCCGCGACGCCTATGAGCGCGATTCCTTGGCCTTCATCGCGTCTTACGAAAAGCATGAAGCCAAGTTGCGCAAATCGATCACCGCTGCGCGCGAGCGTATCGGCACCGTCGTCGTTCCCGATGCGATGCTGGAGCAGGCGGCGAAATTGTGCATGGCGCTCGGCACCGATGGGTTGCGCGGCGAATTGACATTGATGCGTGCGGCTCGTGCATTGGCCGCGATCGACGGCGCGAAGACCGTCACCGATGCGCATCTGAAAAAGATCGCGCCGCCTGCGTTGCGCCATCGCCTGCGCCGCAATCCGCTTGACGATGCCGGCTCCAGCGTGCGCGTCGATCGCGCCATCGCCGAGATTTTCGGATGAGGTCTGAGCCGTGGTCCGATGCGGTGACGGCGGCCTTGATTCTGGCGGTCGATCCTGTCGGCTGCGGTGTGTTGGTGCGCTCGCGCGCCGGCCCGGTGCGCGAGCGTTGGCTTAACATCTTGCGCACGGCGCTTCCTGTGTCATCGCCGCTGAAACATTGCCCCGTATCCATCGCGGATGGGCGTTTGCTCGGTGGGCTCGATCTCGACGCCACCTTGCGCAGCGGGCGTCCCGTCGCGGCGCGCGGCTTGTTGGCCGATGCCGATGGCGGCGTGATCGTGCTGGCGATGGCCGAGCGCATGCCATCGTCGACCACGGCGCATATCACGGCGACGATGGACACCGGCATCAGCGCCGTCGAGCGCGATGGGCTGTCATTGCAATTGCCGGCGCAATTTGGCGTTGTCGCCTTCGATGAAGGCATCGATGATGAGATCGCGCCGTCGGCGTTGCGCGATCGTCTCGCCGTGCATCTGGATTTCGACGCGATCGGCTGGCGCGACACGGATGACTTGCCGGTCGATATGGCCGATATCATTGAAGCGCGCGCGCATCTGTCGAACATCCATGCGACTGCCGAGCAAATCGAGGCGCTGTGCAATGTCGCGGCGGCGTTGGGCATCACGTCGCTGCGCGCGCCTTTGCAGGCATTGCGGATCGCGCGTGCATCGGCTGCGCTGGCAGGAAATGGGTCGATCCAACAGGACGATATCGCGCTCGCTGCGCGCTTGGTGTTCGCGCCGCGTGCGCTGGTGATGCCGCCGTCGCAAGACGACGCGCCGCCGGATCAACCCGAGCCGCCATCCGAGCCGCCCGAGAATTCCGGCGAGACCGAGCACGACGACGATCCGCCGCCGGAGATCGATCGTGCGCTGGACGAGGTCATTTTAGCCGCCGCGCAAGCTGCAATTCCATCCGATGTTCTGGCGTTGTTGCGCGCTGGTGCGATGCGCTCGCGTGGGCGCGGTGCAGGAAAATCCGGCGCATTGCAGAAATCCAAAACACGCGGTCGGCCGACCGGCACGCGGCGCGGAGATCTGCGGGCGGGCGGCAAGCTTAATCTGATCGAGACGCTGCGTGCGGCCGCGCCATGGCAGCCGCTGCGGCGACGGGAGAGTGGCAACACCTCGCGCGTGATCGTGCGGCCGGATGATTTTCGCATCACGCGATTCAAACAACGCAGCGAGACCGCGACGATCTTCGTTGTCGATGCGTCGGGATCGGCGGCATTGCATCGCCTGGCCGAGGCCAAGGGTGCTGTCGAATTGCTGCTGGCGGATTGTTATATTCGCCGCGATCAGGTCGCGCTGATCGCGTTTCGCGGCGTGATCGCGGACATTCTTTTGCCGCCGACGCGCTCGCTGGCGCGGGCGAAACGCAGCCTTGCCGGATTGCCGGGCGGCGGTGGCACGCCGCTGGCGTCGGGGCTCGATGCCGCCTTCGCGCTGGCCGACTCAGTGAAGCGCAAAGGCCAGACGCCGAGCGTCATCGTGCTGACCGACGGTCGCGCCAATATCGCACGCGATGGCGCGCCGGGGCGGCCCAAGGCGGAAGCCGATGCGACGGCTGCCGCGCGGGCGTTTGCGGTAGCGGGTTTTGCAGCGGTGCTGGTCGATACATCGCAACGGCCGGGGCCGTCAGGTGCGCAACTCGCCAAGGACATGGGCGCGCGCTATCTGCCGCTGCCGCATGCCGATGCAACCGTGCTGGCCAAGGCAGTGAAGGCCGTGGTGGGATAGAAATTAGCTGCTGCCGTCATCGCCGCGGAGGCGGGGACGACGAACTCTAAGTCTGCGACCGACTTTACCCTTTGAACGCCCGCACGCGCTTCACCATCTGCTCGACATGCGCGACCGGCGTCTCCGGCTGGATGCCGTGGCCGAGATTGAAGATAAGGCGCCCTTGCGCATAATTCTCCAGCACGTCATCGACCGCGCGATCGAGCGCAGCCCCGCCGGCAATCAGAACCAGCGGATCGAGATTGCCTTGCACCGCGACCTTGCTTTGAACCTGCGCGCGAATCAAAGCCGGTTCGGCCGCCCAGTCGATGCTGACGCCGTTGATTTTCGTTTGCTCGACATAATGCGGCAGCATCGCGCCGGCACCGCGCGGGAAGCCGATGATCTTGGCATCCGGCACCTGCGCGCGGACGCCGTCGACGATGCGTTTGGTCGGCTCGACCGACCAGCGCTGAAACTCGCGCGGCGGCAGCACGCCGGCCCAAGTGTCGAAAATCTGCAGCACGTCCGCGCCGGCCTTGAGTTGCGCCAAGAGATACTGGATCGAATTTTCAACCACCGTATCGATGATCTTCTGGAAGGCTTCCGGATGGCGATAGGCCAGCATCCGCGCCGGTCCCTGATCCGGTGTGCCTTGTCCGGCGACCATATAGGTCGCGACCGTCCACGGCGCGCCGCAGAAGCCGATCAATGCAATGGTGGGATCAAGCTGCGCGCGAACGCGGCGCAGTGCTTCGAAGACGGGTTCGAGCTTCGACATATCGGCGGTCGGCGACAATGTCGCCACCTTCTCCGGCGTGTCCAATGGATCGAGACGCGGCCCTTCGCCGACCTCGAAGCGCACCGAACGACCCAGCGCATACGGGATCACGAGGATGTCGGAAAAAATGATCGCGGCATCGAAATTGAAGCGCCGAATCGGCTGCAACGTCACTTCCGCCGCGAAATCCGGATTGAAGCAGAGATCGAGGAACCCGCCGGCTTTGGCGCGGACCTCGCGATATTCCGGCAGATAACGCCCGGCCTGCCGCATCATCCATAAAGGCGGCGTGCTTTGGCGATGTCCGGACAGAACTTCAAGGAATGGTTTGGTCGCGCAAGACTTTGTCACGGGCTGTGTCACAAGGCGTTTCCATAGTTTATGGACAGGACTACTTGACGTTTCTGATACACTGCCGATGCGTGGTTGGCCACGCCGGGATGAAATGGAATTAGGAATGGCTGCATCTGCGACACCGCCCGAATTGCCCGCGCCGGTGTCCGGCCAGCGCCACGAATTTCAAAGCCCGGTCGGCCGGCTGACCTATTACGCGGCCTCGACCGGCAGCGAAGTCGGCGATGCGCCGCTGTTGCTGATCCACAGCATCAATGCGGCCGGTTCGGCCTATGAAATCAGACCGATTTACGAGCAATATCGCGGCAACCGCACGGTCTATGCGCTGGAACTTCCCGGTTTCGGGCATTCCGAACGCGGCAAGCGGGTCTATACGGTACGGATGATGACCGATGCGATCCATGCCATCGTCGCGCGGATTCAGGAGAGCCACGGCCGCGCGCCGATCGATGCGCTGGCGGTGTCGCTGTCATGTGAATTTTTGGCCCGCGCCATCAGCGAAAAGCCGCTGGCCTTTCGCAGCGCCGCTTTGGTCAGCCCGACCGGGCTGTCGGGCAAGACCCGCGACGGCGGCGATCCCAATGGCACGCGCGCAATGCCGTGGCTGCATGCGATATTCGAGCGGCCGCTTTGGAGCCAGGGCCTGTGGAATGCACTGGCCAGCCGCCGCAGCATCCGGTTCTTTCTGCGCAAGACATGGGGCTCTGAGAATTACGATGAGGGACTGGCAGAGTACGATTATCTGACGACGCATCAGCCCGGCGCGCAGCACGCGCCCTATTATTTCGTCTCCGGCTATCTGTTCTCGACCGCGATCATGAAAATCTACATGACGCTGACCTTGCCTGTTTGGATGACGCATGGCGTCCGCGGCGATTTCACCGATTATCGCAACAAGGCAAAGCTGCAATATCGCGACAACTGGCGAATCGACGTGATGGATTCCGGCGCGATGCCGCATTTCGAGCAGCGCGAGCAGTTCATCGCGATGTTTGACGAATTTTTGGCTGGCGTCGCGTCGCCTGCGCAGGTGTAAGTGCAATGCCCGATCTTGTTTGGGGTCGCGATGGTCCGAGCTGGCCGCATCACAGCGCCAGCCGCTTCGTCACGAGCGCCGGCATCGACTGGCATGTGCAGGAGATGGGCCAAGATAGCAGCCAAGAGAGCGGCCGAGAGAGCAGCAAGCCTGTGCCCACCTTGCTGCTGCTCCACGGCACGGGGGCGGCGACGCATTCATGGCGGGGGCTGCTGCCGCTGCTGGCGCGCAACTATCGCGTGATCGCGATCGATCTGCCGGGCCATGGTTTTACACAAACGCCGGCGCCGCAGCGGCTGTCGCTGATGGGCATGTCGGCCGACATCGCGCAACTGCTGCGCGCGCTCGACGTGACACCCGACATCGCCGTCGGTCATTCGGCCGGCGCGGCGATATTAGCGCGGATGTGCCTCGATGGGCGCATCGCGCCGAGATTGCTGGTCAGCTTGAACGGCGCATATTTGCCGTTCGCAGGCTTTGCCGGCCATGTGTTTTCGCCGTTGGCAAAACTGCTCGCCATCAATCCGGTGGTGCCGCGGCTGTTCGCGTGGCAGGCCGGCAGCATCGGCGCGATCGAGCGCTTGCTGCGCGATACGGGTTCATCGATCGATCCGGAGGGCGTGTCGCTGTATCGCCGGCTGGTCCGCAGCCCGGCGCATGTCGCGGCGGCCTTACGAATGATGTCGAACTGGCAGTTGGAACCGCTGGTGCGCGATCTGCCGAAGCTGCAAACGAAACTGTTGCTTGTCGCCGCAGACAATGACCGCACCATTTCACCCGACGTCGCGCGTAAAATTCATACGCTGGTCAAAGGCTCGGAGGTTGTGCGGCTGCCGGGGCTCGGTCATCTCGCGCACGAAGAAAAGCCCGAGACGATTGCCGATTTGATTTTGATGCACGCTCAACGTCTGGACGCCGAACGTCAGCGCTGAGTCGCGTCAGGTGTGCGGCGCGTCCGGCGTTTTCGCACGCTCAACATCGCGTTGACGGTCGAGCCGCCGGCCCTGCCATTCCAGCACCAGCCAACATAATCCGAACAGGATCACGAATAAAAATTCAATCAGGCCGTAATATTGCTCCATGCGCGCCTCCCGGAATTTCTAACTCCAACTCACCAACGGTGGCATCGATGAGAGAATTGTCTCGATGTTGCCGCCGGTTTGCAGGCCGAACATCGTGCCCTTGTCGTAGAGAAGATTGAATTCGACATAGAGCCCGCGCGTCGCCAGTTGCTGCGCGCGCTGCGCCTCCGTCCACGGCTCCATCATGCGTTGCCGCACGATGCGCGGATAGACATCCAGCAACGCCGAGCCGACATCGCGCGTGAAAGCGAAGTCGGCGTCGAAATCGCCGGTGTTGAGGTGGTCGTAAAAAATGCCGCCGGTGCCGCGCGCGGTGCCGCGATGCGGCAAAAAGAAATAGCGATCCGCCCACGCTTTGAATTTATCGTAATAGGCCGGATCGTGTGCGTCGCAGGCGCGGCGCATCGCATCGTGAAACGTCACGGTGTCCGGCGCATCATCCATGCGCTGCTCCGGCAGCATCGGCGTCAGATCCGCGCCGCCGCCGAACCAGCCTTGCGCGGTCGAAAGAAACCGCGTGTTCATATGCACCGTCGGCACGATCGGGCTCTTCGGATGCATGATCAGGCTGATGCTTGTCGAGACGTAATCGAGTTGCACGCCGTCGCCCGGGAGAGTTTTCGCCATTTCCGGCGTCAGGCGGCCATTCGCCGACGACGTATGGATACCGATTTTTTCGAACAGTCGGCCACCCGACAAAAATCCGCCGGTGCCGCCGCCCGATCCGGTCGCGCGCGTCCATGGCCTGTAGGTGAAAACAGCGGGATCGCCGGGAAACAGATCGCGCGGCGCGTCGCGCTCGATCGATTCGATCTCCGCGCAAATGTTGTCGCGGAGCGACTCGAACCAGAGTTTTGCCTTCGCGCGGTGCTGTTCGGCGGTGGCGTGTTCGGACATGGTGAGAGCTTCCGTCATTCCGGGGCGCGAGCTGCCGGCGACGTCTTCGTCGTCCGGCGTCGCGCGAGCCCGGAATCCATAATCATCGCAGGGAGTATGGACTCCGGGCCTGCGCTGCAAGAGCGCGCATCCCGGAATGACCAATAATTATGGGAAAGCAGGTCAAGCCCGCTCCAGCCCGCTGCGCTGCAATTGATCGCGGCGCTCCAGCCGTTCGAACAGATCGAGCACCCACACCACGCGCTTCTCCACCGGGCGCAACGGCGCGACGTCGCGCACATGACTTGCGTCGCGCAGCGGCGTTGCGGCCACGGCCTCGATCAGAAACCGCGTCGCTTCGATCTGCCCGAGCGGCAGCATCCCGCGTGCCGGCGTCCATGTCCGCTCGGCGATCATCGTGCGCGCCAGCACCTGCAACTTACGCTCGCCGGAAACGACCGCGCGGCTTGCAATCGAATTGCGGCCGTTGCGCTCGACCTGCCGACCGATTTCGGCATAGAGCGCGCGCGCGGCGTAAATGCCCATGCGACACGACGCCGGCAATTGCGCGATGCCTAAAGTTGCGCGGTCATACAACGCATCCGCCGCATTAAGCAGCCGCTGCGTAATTGTTGCGATCTCCGGCGTAAACTCTGGCGCGGCAAGCCACGCCTCCGGATCGATGTTGACGTCGCGCAGCCAGGCCAGCGGCAGATAGAGCCGTCCCGCGCGCGCATCCTCGCCGACATCGCGCGCGATATTCGTGAGTTGCATCGCGACGCCGAGATCAGCCGCCCGCGCGACAATCGCCGGGTCACGCTTGCCCATCAACAGTGTCATCATCGCGCCGACGGCACCCGCGACGCGCGCAGCGTAGTCGTACAAATCCTCAAGCGTCTCGTAGCGGCGCTGCTCGGCATCCCAGGACAGCCCTTCAAGCAAAGCCTCCGGCAGCGCGCGGGGAATTGCATGACGCGCCATCACGCCCGCAAAGGCGCGGTCGGCGGCAAGGTCCATCGGTTGTCCGCCACAGGCCGCATCGAGCCGCTCGCGCAAGCGGGCAACGGCCGCTGCGCGATCGCGGCCGAGATCGACGGCGTCATCCGCCAGACGACAGAACGCATAAAGCGCAATCGCCGGATCGGCGACCTTTCGCGGCAACACTTTTGATGCGGCATGAAACGTGCGCGATCCCGTCTTGAGCAGAGCGCGGCAAGCGGCGAGATCGGCGGCGTAATTATCGACAGACATCATACAGTCACCAGCGAATGCGCGTCGGGAATGAGGCTGTCGAGCACGCGCGCTGACGACAACACGCCGGGAAGGCCTGCACCGGGATGCGTGCCAGCGCCGACGAGATAAAGATTGGCGATGTCTTCGCTACGGTTATGCGGCCGAAACCACGCGCTCTGAGTCAGCACAGGTTCGAGCCCGAAGGCCGCGCCCTTGAATGACAAGAGACGATCCTGAAAATCCTGCGGCGTCAGCATCCGCGACGTGACGATCTCGTTTTCAAGACCCGGCAACATCGTATTAGATAGTTCGCGCGCGATGGCTTGGCGATAGAGTTCGGCCTTCACCGACCAGTCGGTGCCGCTGTCGAGATGCGGCACTGGCGATAGCACATAAAATGCATCGCATCCCTCCGGCGCGAGCGACGTGTCGGTCGCAGTCGGGCGATGCAGATAGAGGCTGAAATCATCCGCGAGATGCTTGCGCGTGAAGATGTCCGCGAGCAGTTCCTTATAGCGCGGCCCGAGCAGAATCGTGTGATGGGGCACGTCATCATAGCGGCGCTTGGTGCCGAAATACCAAACAAACAGGCTCATCGAATAGCGCGCGCGCTCGATCCGTTTGTTGCTCCAGCGTGACCGTGCCTGCGGCTTGACGAGATGCCGATAGGTCCATGCGGAATCGGCATTGGAGACGACGACGTCGGCCTTGATGGCGAGGCCGGACTTCAGCCGCACGCCACGCGCCACGCCGTTCTCGACCATGATTTCATCGACTGTCGTATTGCAGCGCAGCTCGCCACCCTGACCTTCGATCAGTTTGATGAGTCCATTGACCAGTTGATTGGTGCCGCCCATCGCGAAATGCACGCCCCAATGCCGTTCGAGATGTGCGATCAGGCAATAGATCGAACTCGCGGTGAAGGGATTGCCGCCGATCAGCAGCGGATGAAAGCTCAGCACGACACGCAGGCGTTCATCCTTGACGAATTTCGACACCAGCGAGAACACGCTGCGATAGCTCTCCAGCTTCAGCATCTCCGGCGCGATGCGCGCCATGTCGGTCCATTTGGAAAACGGGACGTCGCCGAGTTGCTCGAAGCCGACCTTGAAGATCGCTTCCGACGCCAGCATGTATTTTTCGTAGCCCGCGACATCGCCCGGCGAGAATTTTGCGATCTCCGCGCGCATCGCGGCGGGATCGCCGGTGTAGTCGAAATGCGAGCCGTCCTGAAAGCGGATGCGATAGAACGGCGACACCGGTTTGAGAGTGACGTCATCGGAGAGCCTGCGTCCGCACAGCTTCCAAAGTTCTTCGAACAAAAACGGCGCGGTGACGATGGTCGGCCCGGCATCGAAGGTGAAGCCGTCCTGCCGGTAGACATAAGCGCGGCCGCCGGGCGCATCGAGCTGTTCGAGCACGCTGACGCGATAGCCTTTCGCGCCGAGCCGCACAGCGGCGGCGAGGCCACCGAAGCCGGAGCCGATGACGACGGCATGTGGCCGGCGATCGAGCGGCAGGGACGGCAATGCTCTGGCGTTCGGGTCAAGCATGGATCGGAGTGTAACGAAAAATGGACACTTGCCAAGGCGTGACTGTCCAAAAATATTGACAATTCATGCTGCGCTGCAAGGTTTGAGATTTGCTGCACTGCGCCCGAAACTTTAGTGCGCGGATTTACACGCGGTTCCGCTCGCCGCATTTTCGACATCTGCAACCGCATCAAATTCGCGACGGTCACAAAACGGCCATCAGCGTTTTGCGCGTGGCATTCGGAACGGCAACATGGCTTGCACGATGGGCATTTTGAAACGATCAAGCGCCAGCGACTCATGCATCAGGGTCACGTCCTCGCCGTTCAACTGTGAAGACACGACCGAGCGCGCATAGAACGGCGCGTCCTCCAATGTCTTCGTCACGCTGGCATCGCGTTCGCTTCGCACGCTCCGATTCACGCGCCAGCCGGTGCGTTTCAACGGCTTGATAGCAGGCGGCGTGAAGTCTTGCGATTGTCCATGGCGATCGAACGTCTTGGCGAGGTTGACCATACTGCCGTCGCGGCGCTCGCCTTCATACAGAATCACCGCGCCGTCGCGCGTCGCGCCGCGTGCCCATTGCCAGTCGCGAAAGCCGCTTTCGATCGGCGTATCCCCGGCATTGTGATCGAGATAGCCGTCGCCCTGCCACGACAAATCCGGACGTTGCATCGTAACCTCGACGCGCGCGATCGGCGCGATCGGCCACCAGCGATGATTGCCATGCGCGTTTAAAACAAATGGCGTCGGCGTGATCGCACTCGGCGTGACGCGCACTTTGCCACGCAAACGACGAGGGATCGGCACGGTGACTTCATCGATGTCGATGGTGAGTGCCGTGCCATCCCACTGCAAGGCACTTGGCCCGACGCGAAACGTATCGGCGCTTCGCGACACTGCATGCAATGGTCGTTCTGTCATCGCCCAGTGCCCGCCGCGCGGCCGATACAGCGCGACATTGATCGCGCAATGGTTCAGCGGATCGATCAGCCCGCGCCGCCGCGCGAATGCGTAATAGGGCGAGAACACGCTGCCGATGAAGGCGATGATGGTGATGCCGTTTTCGCCGTCGTCGCTCAGCGCGTCGACATACCACCAGGCGTAGCCATTATGCGGGACGATCTGGTCGAAGTTCATGCCCGGTTTTCGAAATCGGCGTTCAGCCGCGCCGCTGCCGCGCGGCCCGACAGCGCCGCCATCGGCACGCCCGGCCCCGGATGCGTGCTGCCACCCGCCAGATAGAGGCCCGGAATTTTCGTCTTCGCGCCCGGCCGCTGAAACGATGCCGTCCAGCCGTGCGAGCTGCGGCCGTAAAGCGCGCCGCCCGTCGCTGGAAACAGCGTGTTGAAGTGCGTCGGCGTCGTTGCCTGACTGAGGCCTGGTTTCCGGTCGATATGCAGGCCCGCTTGCTCCAGCATCGCGAATGTCCGCTGCGCGCATTGCTCCACCTCCGCGTCATCGAATGTATGCCGGTCGCCGATCGCCGGCGCGTTGATGAGGACCAGCAGCCGCTCGTCCGTGACGCCGTTTGCTAAAGTCCCGTCGCTGGCGCGATCCTGCGCGCAGACATAGACCGTCGGTTCGGACGGTACGCCGGCGCGACGGAAGATCTCGTCGAATTCGCGCTTGTAGTCGCGCGAGAAGAAGACGTTGTGCCGGCTGAGCGGGAAGCCCTCTGTCTTCGCGCGCAGGCTCCACGTCATCGCGGACAGCGAGCGCGACGCTTGGGGGATCGATGCCGCCGCGCGGCTTGTCGCGGCACCAAACAATCCGGCGGCGACGGCGGCGACATCGGCATTGACGATGACGGCATCAGCGTCGATGCGTTCGCCATCTGCTAAAACAACGCCGCTGGCGCGACCGCCGGCAATCAAAACTTCGCGAACCTCAGAGTCATAACGGATCGAAACGCCGAGCGATGTCGCGCAGTCGACCAGCGCCGTGGCCAGCGCGCCCATGCCGCCTTTGATACTCCAAACGCCCTGTTGCTCGACATGGGCGACCAGCATCAGTGTCGCCGGCGCGTCGTAAGGCGAGGAGCCGCAATAGGTCGCGTAGCGTCCGAACAATTGCCGCAGTCTTGGATCGTGAAAATATTCTCCGAGCGCCGTCCACATCGATGAGAACGGTTTGATCTGCGGCAGCTTCAGCAATCCGCGAAAGCCGCCAGAACCGATCAGCGCGCCCATGCTGGGCTCGGCCGCCCGCAAAAAGGGCTGCTCCAGCATGTCGTAGATTCGCTTGGTATGCGCGCAAAATTCTTTGTAGCGCAGTGCCTCGGCGCGACCGGCGAAACGCCCGATCGCATCGACGGACTGATTCTCGTCGGCAAACAGATCGAGCGTCGATCGATCCGGCCATGCATGACGCGCGAGCACGTCGAGCGGTTCGAGGGTGACGGCATCGGCAAAGGATTTGCCGGCTTTTGCGAACAACTCATCGAACACCCAACGCATCGTAAAAACCGTCGGGCCACTATCGACGCGTGCATCGCCAATCGCGATTTGCCGCATCTTGCCGCCGGGCGTCGCAGCACTCTCCAGCACCGTGACGGCGTGGCGATCGGCCGCCAGCGCGATCGCCGAGACCAATCCGGCAACGCCAGCACCGACAATAACGACGCGTTTTTTCATGATGACCGTTCTGTGGCGACGGCTACAGCGACCGCGACCTCAAGCCAAGCAAGGCTCATCGCCAACTGCGGGAACGGGCGATATCGCATCGCAACAACGGCCTTTTTTGACGTTTTTCTCATGTCCATATTTATTTACACTCTTGACGACAAGTCAAATTGACAGTCTGATCTGAGCATCGTGCAAGGCCACCACAGGAGTCGGCACATGGATGTCGCCAGTCGTATCGAACGCGCTCTCAACGAGGCCATCGCACTGGCCGATATCCCAGGCTGTCCACCGCGCCTTGCCGAAGCGATGCGTTATGCGGTGTTCCCCAAAGGCGCGCGGGTGCGTCCGCGTCTCGTACACAGCGTCGCCTTTGCTTGCGGCGAGGATCATTCCGGGGCGACGGAAGCGGCCGGTGCCGCGCTCGAACTTCTGCATTGCGCCTCGCTGGTGCACGACGATCTCCCATGTTTCGATGCTGCCGATACGCGGCGCGGCCGACCGTCGGTGCATAAAGCCTTTGGCGAACCGCTCGCGGTGCTCGCCGGTGACGCGCTGATCGTGCTCGCCTTCCAGACGATGGCGCGTTCGTCGTGCCCGCCGCAGCGCCTCGGTGCTCTGACGTTGACAGTCGCGCAATCGGTCGGTCTGCCGCACGGCATCGTTGCGGGTCAGGCGTGGGAATGCGAACCCGAAATCAATCTCGTTCATTATCATCGCTCGAAGACGGGCGCGTTGTTCGCGGCCGCGACGATGGCCGGCGCGCAATCAGCGGGGCATGACGGCGAGCCGTGGCGCATGGTCGGCGAGAAGCTTGGCGAGGCCTATCAGGTGGCCGACGATATCCGCGATGCCGCCGCTGACGAGGAAGACGATATCGGCAAGCCGGTCGGGCAAGACATCGCGCATGGACGGCCGAGCGCGGTCGCGGCTTATGGCCTCGACGGCGCGGTGCATTATCTGCATGACCTCGTGCAGGGCGCGATCGATGCGATGCCGCCGTGCGAAAACGGCTCGGAATTGCGCGCGTTGATGCTGCAGGAGGCGCGGCGTTTGGTGCCGAAGAAGCTCGCTTTGTCGGCGGCGTAAAATATGTCCGTTATCGTCAGCGAAATGGCTATGGCCGATCGCCTGACGCTGCGGGATCGCGCGCTTGGTGCACGCGATCGCATCTTATCGAGTGAAAGATTCCAGCGATTTGCAGGGGCTTTCGCGCTAACGCGACCGATCGCGCGACAGCGCGCCTCGGCGCTGTTCGATCTCTGTGCGGGCTTCGTCTATTCACAAATTCTTCTCTCATGCGTGCGGCTCAAACTATTCGATCATCTCGCGGACGGCCCAGTAAGCGCGAATGATCTGGCCTCGCGACTGAGTATGCCGATCGAATCAATGACATTGCTGCTCGATGCAGCTGTGTCATTAAAGCTCGCTCAGCGTCGCAGTAGTGGTCGCTACGGTCTCGGCTCTCTTGGCGCAGCACTGCGCGGTAATCCCGGCGTTGTCGCGATGATCGAACATCACGCGATGTTGTACAATGATCTGCGCGATCCGCTGGCGCTGCTGCGTGGCGAGCGGGGGCGCGGCGAACTCGCAGCCTATTGGCCCTATGCGGCGCGCGGCGATGCGCCGCTGACGCAAGACAGTGTTGCGCCCTACACGGCGCTGATGTCGGCATCGCAGCCGATGATTACGCAGCAGGTGCTGCGCGCGTATTCATTTAAGCCGCATCGCTGCCTGCTCGATATCGGGGGCGGCGACGGCACGTTCCTCTCCGCTGTTGCGATGCAATACCCGAACCTGCGCGGCGTCCTGTTTGATCTGCCGGCGGTGGCCGACGCTGCAAGCGCGCGCTTTCGCAGCAACGGTCTTGCGTCGCGTGCGGTGGCGATCGGCGGAAGTTTTCTCACTGATGACCTGCCAACCGGCGCGGATATCATTTCGCTGGTGCGCGTGATTCACGATCATGACGACGACCACGTGATGACATTGCTGCGCAAGATTCGCCGCGCACTGCCAGATGACGGCACGCTTGTGATTGCCGAGCCAATCTCCGGCACGGCAGGAGCTGAGCCGATCGGCGATGCGTATTTCGCTTTCTATCTTCTCGCCATGGGCAGCGGCCAACCGCGCACATTCGAAAAGCTGCAAAACATGCTCTGCGACGCGGGTTTTTCGAACGTCGTGCTCAAGCCGTCCGACATGCCGATGTTGACCAGCGTCATAATAGCTAATCCGTCACGCTCGGTTGACACAAATAATGTTAATCAGACTTGACACTCAAGTTTGTCAGCGTAACCTGACAGTGCGGGGAAGTCCTCGCGAGGGAGTGAGCGGTGGAAACCATCGCCGTATTATTGAAGCAGCCTGAGCAGATCGCAGTTAGCGCGATCGCTTTGACGCCGCCCACGCCCGACGATGTCGTGATCGACGTCGAGTTCAGCGGAGTCTCGACCGGCACCGAGCGTTTGCTGTGGTCCGGCAAGATGCCGATGTTCCCCGGCATGGGGTACCCGCTGGTCCCCGGTTACGAATCAGTCGGCCGTGTTGTCGAAGCATCACCATCAAGTGGACTGCGCGCGGATCAGATGGTGTTCGTGCCTGGTGCGAAATGTTTCGGCGATGTTAAGGGCCTGTTCGGCGCATCGGCGTCGCGGCTCGTGGTCGCCGCCAAGCGCGTAATACCGATCGATGCGCAGATGCGCGAGCAGGGCATTCTTTTAGCATTGGCTGCAACAGCCCATCACGCGCTCGCCGCACAGGGCGCGCGCGCACCGGATTGCATCGTCGGTCATGGCGTACTCGGCCGCCTGTTGGCGCGTATCGCGATCGCGCGCGGCGATGCCGCGCCGACGGTGTGGGAGACCAATCCAATTCGCGCTCATGGCGCGACCAACTATGCTGTGATCCATCCTGAGCATGATCCGCGCCGCGATTACACATCGATCTACGACGTCTCCGGCGACAGCGGATTACTCGATGCGCTGATCGGCCGTCTTGCGCCCGGCGGCGAAATCGTTCTCGCCGGATTTTACAGCGCGCCTCTGTCATTTGCATTTCCACCAGCCTTCATGCGTGAGGCGCGCCTGCGCGTCGCCGCCGAATGGCAGCCGCAAGATCTCGCCGCGACACACGCATTGATCGATAGCGGCAAGCTATCCCTCGATGGCCTCATCACGCACCACCACGACGCACATGATGCTGCGAACGCCTATCCAATCGCGTTCGACGATGCGTCGTGTCTGAAGATGGTTCTGAACTGGAGATCCGTTCAATGAACGCTATTCCGCAAATCAACATGACCGATGCGCTGCGCCTTGAAGCCTCGATCGAGCCGGATGCGCCCGTGACGAGCGAAGTCACGAAGGAAACGCAGATCATCGCGATCTACGGCAAGGGCGGCATCGGCAAGTCGTTCACGCTCGCCAATCTGAGCTACATGATGGCTCAGCAGGGCAAGAAGGTCTTGCTGATCGGCTGCGATCCGAAAAGCGATACGACGTCGTTGCTGTTTGGCGGTCGTGCCTGCCCGACCATCATCGAGACCTCGTCGAAGAAGAAACTCGCCGGCGAGGAAGTGAAGATCGGCGACGTCTGCTTCAAGCGCGACGGCGTGTTCGCGATGGAATTGGGCGGCCCCGAAGTGGGGCGCGGCTGCGGCGGACGCGGCATCATCCACGGTTTCGAGCTCCTGGAGAAGCTCGGCTTCCACGAATGGGGCTTCGACTACGTCCTCCT
>JAYUEY010000124.1:0-35465 GCA_043739005.1 Tardiphaga sp. | reverse complement strand
TGCCGGCGCGCGAGAACCCGGAATCTGGTCGAGATCAACATGATGAGATTCCGGATTCGCTCGCGCAAGGTGCGCGTGCGCTCCGGAATGACAGCGTCAATAAATCGCGGGCTCCTCGACCGGCGCGCCGAATGCGGTTTCAAGAAAATCGAAATCGCAGCCTTCGTTGGCCTGCTTGATGTGTTTCGTAAACATCCAGCCATAGCCGCGTTCATAACGAACAGCCGGCGGCACCCATGCCGCGCGACGCGCCGCAAGCTCAGCCTCCGGCACATCGAGATCGATGGTGCGCGCATCGACATCGAGCGAGATCATGTCGCCGTTCTTCACCAGCGCCAGCGGGCCACCGATATAGGCCTCCGGCGCGACGTGAAGAATGCACGCGCCGTAAGACGTGCCGCTCATCCGCGCATCGGATAAGCGCACCATGTCGCGCACGCCCTGCTTCACGAGTTTGGTCGGGATCGGCAGCATGCCCCATTCCGGCATGCCCGGCCCGCCTTGCGGCCCGGCATTGCGCAATATCAAAACATGATCGGCGGTGACGTCTAAATCCGGATCGTCGATCGCTTTCTTCATCGACGGATAATCGTCGAACACCAGAGCCGGCCCGGTATGCTTGAGGAAACGCGGCTCGCACGCCGACGGTTTGATCACGCAGCCATCCGGTGCGAGATTGCCTTTCAGCACAGCCAGCGCGCCTTCGGCATAGATCGCGGTCTCGATGGTGCGGATGACGTCGTCATTGTGCACTTCGGCGCGCGCGATGTTGTCGCCGAGCGATTTTCCCGTCACGGTGATGGCGTCGAGATGCAGATGATCCTTGATGCGCGACATCAGCCCCGGAAGCCCGCCGGCATAATAAAAGTCTTCCATCAAATAAGTGTCGCCGGAGGGCCGAACGTTGGCGATGACCGGCACCTTGCGGCTGGCGCGCTCGAAATCGTCGAGGCCGATATCCTGCCCGGCGCGGCGCGCCTGCGCGATAAGATGAATGATTGCATTGGTCGAACACCCCATCGCCATCGCGACGGTGATCGCGTTCTCGAACGCTGCGCGGGTCTGAATCGCTTTCGGCGTGAGGTCTTCCCAGACCATGTCGACAATGCGCCGGCCGGATTCGGAGGCCATGCGGATGTGGCCGGCATCGGCGGCGGGGATCGACGATGCGCCGGGCAGCGTCATGCCGATCGATTCCGCAATCGCCGTCATTGTCGACGCCGTGCCCATCGTCATGCAGGTGCCATAGGAGCGCGCAATGCCGCCTTCGACATCGACCCAGTCTTCATCCGAAATTTTTCCAGCGCGCCGCTCGTCCCAATATTTCCAAGCATCCGACCCGGAGCCGAGCGTCTTGCCCTTCCAGTTGCCGCGCAACATCGGCCCGGCCGGCACATAAATCGCAGGCAAGTTCATGCTTGTCGCGCCAAGCAACAAAGCAGGCGTGGTCTTGTCGCAGCCGCCCATCAGAACGACGCTATCGACCGGATGGCCGCGCAACAATTCCTCGGCGTCCATTGCGAGCAGGTTGCGATAGAGCATCGTCGTCGGCTTGAGGTAGGATTCGGACAGCGACAGCGCCGGCAATTCCATCGGGAATCCGCCAGCCATTAGGATGCCACGACGGACGTCATCGACGCGGGTCTTAAAATGCGCGTGGCATGGCTGCGCATCCGACCATGTGTTGAGAATGGCGATGACCGGACGGCCTTTCCACTCCTCGGGGGCGTAGCCCATCTGCATGGCGCGTGAGCGATGCCCGAAGGCGCGCAGATCATCGGGCGCAAACCACCGCGCGCTGCGCAAATTTTCCGGCTGTTTCGTTTTGGTCTTGTCGGTCATGAGCCCCGCCGCGTTTCCTGCCGGCGTTAGCCCCGGCGCGACACCATCAAAGGCGCTGCGCCGCTCGGGATCAAGTCTGATCCCTGGATCAAATGTCAGCGCGCCGCTGATGCCACCTTGATGCTGCCGGACTTCACGTCCCTCGCCTTGGCGCGGCCGAGCGCGGCGAATTTCATTACGTTCGGCTTTTTCGTCACGGTGATGATGACCGTCTTCTTGTCAGCCGACGCAACGATCGTCTTTGCGGCACCTTTGCTCTTGCCGGCCTTAGCGAGCAGCAGCCGGGCCTTGGCCTTCGCAGCAGATGCATTGCGCGCGGCTTCAGCTTCCGCCTTGCGGATGAGATCGCTGATGCCCGGCTTCAGCTCCACTGGCATGGTGGCCGCTTCCTTATTGCGCGACAGCCCGCCGAAGCCCTCGCACGGCGCTTCGCGCGGCAATTCCTGCTGCAAGGCCGCCGTCTTCTTTTCGGATGTCCAAGTCTCGGCCGGATTGCCGGTGATCTTGCGCACGTAATTGCGGGTCTCGTCCGGAAGCGGCCCGCGCTTTGCGAGCCAGTTCTGAATACGGCCGCTACCGGCATTATAGGCCGCCGCCGCGAGGCCAAGATTGCCGAACTGATCGTGCAGCTTGCGTAGAAACTTCGCCGAAGCCGGCAGCGCCTTGCGCGGATCAAAGGGATCGTCGAGGCCCATCTCGGCCGCCGTGCGCGGCATGAACTGAGCGACGCCCTGCGCGCCGACATGGCTCGTCGCATCGTGCTTGAATTTACTTTCCTGCCAGAGAAGCCGCGCGAAAAACGCCACCGGAATATCGCTGGCTTCGGCGGCCTCGGCCAAAGCCTCGCAGAATTCGTTTGTCGTGAGTTCCGCCAGCGGAGCCTCGGTAACAGCCTCTGACCCAATCTCGCCATCGATCGGCGCGACGGCGTCAGGATTGACGGCAGCCAGTTCCTCGGGTGTCTCGATGGGACGAATCGTCAGAAGGCGATCGGATTTTCCGAGGCTTGCGACCTGCATAGCGATGCCATTACCCGAGACATCGTCGACGACCAGGCCGGATTTTGCGTCAGCAGAACTTAGGATGTCGTCTGGTGTGGAATTAATCGACTGCGCATCCGTCCCCCAACTTCCAAACAATGGAACCGAATATAATTCGACGCCCATTGCGATAAAAACAGTTGAGAGGACAAGCACACGCCGCATTCAGGGAACTCCGCATTCTGCAGAAGCCGGGAAAGGCTAAAGAATGAGCGGCTTTAATCGTCCTGAAGGGACGGATTCGTGTGTGCAATGCGGCATATTAAAGATTTTTTCATGAATGGCGGAACGAACTCCGTCTCACCGAACCAAGTGCATCCCATCAGTTTGATTGGATGCAATCAAAGAATTGTTTGAACATAAGCAACTAACCCGGCGTCCCATGCTTGTAAGCGTACATCACAACTTGGACGTATGCCGTGCCCATCCTGAAATACACACTGTTCGTTGGTTCGTCACTTTTGTCGCTGATCGTAGCGGCAGATTATATGATCGCGCCTCCGCCGGCCGTCGTGCAGAGTTCATCTAGCTCGCTTGAGGTTCTCAAGAAAATGGCAAATCATGGCGAAGCCCGTGGCTTTGCGCCATTGGCTTACGCAGGTGAATTTCATCCGGTCCCCGCTATGCAGATCCAGCCTGTTCAGATTGCGGTCGAGCCTGCTTTAATCAAGAAACCGGATGCGGTCGCGATCGCATTATCACCCGCCGCTCTCGATGCTCAGGCGCGTGTTTCCGAATCCGATGTTATCGACCGACCGGCGCGGCGTCAGAAGAAGGCTTCGATCCGCAAACCGAAACAATCGCGAACCGATTATGTCGAGAACGTACGACACAGCCCGTTCGGATTTTTCAGCAACATACAATCCTGGTAGTTTATCGAGTCCGCTAATGCTGCAGGCTTATTAAAGGATCAACCCGCCATCGACGATGATGGTTTGGCCCACAATGTAAGACGACAGCGGCGACGCCAGAAACAATGCGGCACCCGCCATATCAGCTGGCGTGCCGAGTCGCCGTAACGGAATGCTCGCTACCGCGCCTTCGAGGCGCTTCGGATTAGCCGTTGTGACCTTGGTGAGCTTGGTATCGACCAGGCCAGGCGCGATGCCATTGACGCGGATTCCGTCTTCCGCCCACGCTTCGCCGAGCGTGCGTGTAAGACCGACCGCGCCGGTCTTCGACGCATTGTAAGCCGGATTGCCTTTGGTCGAGTGATAGGCCGCCGTCGAGGACACGATGATGAAAGAGCCGGTGCTGGCCTTTAGCATCGGGTGAAATTTCGCTCCGCAAGTCATCAGACTCATCAAGTTGACCTCCATCACCTTACGGAAGCCTTCCATTTCGAACTCGCCGCGTTTGTAGAGCACCGTGCCCTGCGCGAGGACCAGCACATCGAGCGTGCTGAACGTAGGCGTAAGGCTACCGATACTGCTGGAATTGCTGACATCAAGCTTCGCATAATGAAGTCCGGTTAGATCGGAGCCTTCCTCATCGGCATAATCCCTGGCGCTGGCACGCGTACCATAGGCATGCACCTCCGCGCCCTTGCTGCGAAACGCCTGCGCGATGCCATTACCGATGCCGCTCGATCCGCCGATCACGAGAACGGTCTTGCCGCCGAAATCCAGTTCGTTCATGCGCACGTCCTCCGGTGCCGTGGTGACGGCGGTTGGGTCCGCCATTTCGTTTGATTTCATGTCCGTGTCATGGGAGCGTTGTCAACCGCCCGGCGAAGAGGCGGCATGAAACAGCCTGGGCGGCGGGTGAAGCCGCAGGCAACAGGGAGAGACTCATGATCCACCGCAGGGACATGCTCATCACGTCTGCGCTGCTGCTGACGGCTGCGTTCATTCAGCCCGCCGCCGCACAAAAGCAATACGGCCCCGGCGTTACAGATACAGAAATCAAGATCGGCCAGACGATGCCCTATAGCGGCCCAGCCTCGGCCTACGGCACGCTCGGCCTGATCGAGGACGCCTATTACGCCATGGTCAATAGCAAAGGCGGCGTCAACGGCCGCAAGATCAAGCTCATCAGTCTCGACGACGCCTATTCTCCGCCGAAGACAGTCGAACAGACACGACGCCTCGTCGAGCAGGACGAAGTGCTGGCGATCATCGGCACGGTCGGCACGCCGACCAACTCGGCCTCGCAAAAATATCTCAACGGCAAGAAGGTGCCACAGATCTTCATTTCAACAGGTGCCGCGAAATGGGATGACCCGAAGAACTTCCCTTGGACGACAGCGCTGTACCCGCCCTATCAGATGGAAGGACAAATCTTCGCGAAGTATCTGTTGACGAATAAACCTGATGCCAAGCTTGGCGTTTTCTCGGCGAATGACGATGCCGGCAAGGATTATGTGCGCGGCCTGAAGGACGGCCTTGGCGACAAAGCCAAGACTATGATCGTCAAGGAGGTCACTTACGAAACCTCCGAACCCACTGTCGATTCGCAGATCGTGACGCTGAAAGCATCCGGCGCGGATACGCTGTTTACGATGGCGACACCAAAATTCGGTGCGCAGGCGATCCGCAAGGTTGCCGAACTGGGCTGGAAGCCGCTGAATTTTATCGTCAGCGTATCATCCTCGATCAAGGGCGCACTCGAACCGGCGGGCCTCGACGCTTCTAAAGGCTTGCTGACCGCGCTCGCTGTGAAGACGCCGACCGATCCGCGCTGGCAGGATACGCAGGACGTGAAGGACTATCGCGAATTCCTCGGCAAATGGTTTCCGAAGGGCGACATTGCCGATGGCAGCAATGTCACCGGCTATATCTCGGCTTTCATGACCGTGAAGGTGCTGGAAGCCTGCGGCGACAATCTCAGCCGCGAGAATCTGCTGAGGCAGGCAACGTCGTTGACCAAGGTCGTCGCCCCCTTGTTGCTTCCCGGCATCAGCATCTCGACCCGCCCGGATCGCTACGCGCCGTTCACCCAAATGCAAATCGCTCGCTTCGACGGCGCGAGTTGGGTGCCGGTAGGCGAGGTCATCAACACCGACGCCCCTGGGCAGTAAGTATCGCCACACTAAAAAAGGACGCACCCTCCCTCATGTGCGGGAGGGGTCAGGGGTGGACGTCAAGCCTTGTTGAGCAATCGAGAAAATTCATATGTCCGATCACAAAGAACTCAGCCGCTCCGTTAAAGGTTCGCGCGTTCTCATCACCGGCGCGGCCAGCGGCATGGGCCGCGCCACCGCCCGCGTCTTTGCTGCGGAAGGCGCAAACGTCGCCGTCACCGATCTCGACGCCAACGGTGCCGAAGCGGTCGCCGCTGACATTCGCCGCAAGGGGCAGCACGCGACTGCATGGGCGCTGGATGTCGCCGATCCCGCTGCCATCAAGCGCGTCGTGGCCGAGATTGCCACGGCTTTCGGCGGCCTCGATATCATCATCAACAATGCCGGCATCTCCGGGATATCGACCATCGACGGCGACGGCTATGAGGAGCTGTGGGAGCGCCACATCGCGATCCTGTTAACCTCGCATCCGCGCGTCATCCGCGCCGCACTGCCTCACCTTCGCCGGTCGAAACATCCGCGCATCGTCAACATCGCCTCGACCGAGGCGCTCGGCGCGACCGCGACACATTCGACCTATGCGGCGGCCAAAGCGGGCGTCACCGGGCTGACGCGCTCGCTTGCCGTCGAACTGGGGCCGGAGGGCATCACGGTCAACTGCATCTGTCCGGGCCCAATTTCGACCGCGATGACCGACCGCGTCTCCGACGAGCACAAGACGATCTATGCCAAGCGGCGGACGGCGCTGAAGCGCTACGGCGAACCCGAGGAGGTCGCCCATATGACGCTAAGCCTATGTCTGCCGGCAGCCTCGTTCCTCACCGGCGCGGTGATTCCTGTCGATGGCGGGCTGATGGCGCGGAATGCCTGATGGCGTGAGTAACGCCCCGATCGCTTACCAACACCTTGTCCAACTTTCGTGATGGCCACGCGGCTTCGAAGCGACGCGGATTTAACGCTTTTGTGAAGACGTGATAGAGGAAATGAACTTTTCAGGCGGGTTCCGCTTGTTGATTGCCGACGCGCACGCCGCATCGGTGCCACCCGTTCGCCCTCGCAGTTTCGGCCCCGATGGACAGTCACAGTCAAACACTCGAAGATGTCTTTCCGGGCGATAGCGCGATGGCTGCGCAAATGCGGGCGAAAGACTGGAGCAAGACGCCGCTCGGCGACCCGCGCGCCTGGCCCGAGGGGCTGAAAGTTCCGCTGCAAATGATGCTGCAGTCGCGCTTCGAGATGTGGCTGGGCTGGGGTGATAACGTCCACTTTTTTTACAACGATGCCTACATCCCGACACTTGGCGAGAAGCATCCCGATGCGCTCGGGACGCCGATGCATATCGTCTGGAAGGAAATCTATCACGACGTCGAAGATCGGGTGATCTCAGTGATGCGCGACAGCGTCGCGACCTGGGACAAGGCGCTGCAATTGCTGCTGGTCCGTCGTGGCTATCCCGAAGAAACCTATCACACCTTCTCCTATAGCCCACTGCGCGGCGATTCCGGCGCAACCGGCGGGTTGATGTGCGTCGTCTCGGAAGAAACCGAGCGCGTCATCGGCGAGCGGCGGCTGGAAACGCTGCGCACGCTGGCGCTGTCGCTTCTGCTGGTTCACACGCGTGACAACATCGTCTCGGGCGTCGAAAGCGCGCTGCGCAGTAACCAGAGCGATTTTCCGTTTTCTCAGATTCACCTGTTCGACAAAGTCGAGCGCACGCATACCTGCGAAAACCTGAAATCGATTGTCTGGCCCTTTAGTGGAATTCTCGATGGTGCTGACAGCGAGCGTTTCGCACTTGCCGGACTTGTCACGGACCCGCCAATGGGTGCATGGAAAATGCCGCCGCGCGATGCCCTGATCGTACCGATCACCAAAGCCAGGCAGACCGTACCGAGCGGTGCGCTGGTGCTCGGTCTCAATCCTTACCGACCCGAAGACCAGGAAATTCTCGGCTTCGCGCAAGTTATCGCGGCGCAGGTCGCAGGCGCGCTCGCGACGATCGATGCCCGTGCCAGCGAAGTCGCCGAGACCGAACGGCTGCGCGAATTGTTCGCGCAATCACCGTCCTTCATGGCCGTCCTGCGCGGCCCGGAGCATCGGTTCGATTTGACGAATCCTGGCTATCAGAAATTGATCGGCCATCGCGATGTCATCGGATTAACCGTGCGGGAAGCCCTTCCAGACATCGAAGGTCAGGGCTTTCTTGAACTTCTCGACAGCGTCTATGAAACGGGTGAGCCGTTCATCGGCCAGTCGGTGGCTCTCAGAATTCAGCGAACGCACGGCGCGCCTGCCGAAGATCGGTTCGTTGATTTCGTCTTCCAGCCCATCCGAGACGCTTCGGGGGCCGTCACCGGCATCTTCGTCGAGGGGATCGATGTCACTGAGGTGCACGACTCAGCCGCTGCCTTGCGCGACAGTGAGAATCGCTTCCGCGCCTTTGCGCAGGCAATCCCGAACCATTTCTGGACAGCATTGCCGAACGGCTCTCTCGACTGGTGCAACCACCAGACGCTCGCTTATTCCGGTCGATCAATCGAAGCACTGCTCGGAAACAAATGGGCCGAGATTGTTCATCCGGACGATCAGCCCCGCGCATCAGCTTCATGGAGTCATTCGCTGTCGACCGGCGAAGACTACGACATCGAGTTCAGGCTTCGGCGCGCTGACGGCAATTATCTCTGGCACCTCGCACGTGCTTTGCCGATGCGCGACGACAAGGGCAGAATCACCCGCTGGATCGGCACGAACACAGACATTCATGCGCGCAAAATCTCCGAAGCGACCAGCACAGCCGAACGCGAGCGCATCTGGAATTCAACCAACGATCTGATGGGGACGGCCGGCATCGACGGCTATCTGAAATCTGTCAATCCTGCTTGGACCCGCTTGCTTGGCCATAGCGAAGCCGAATTGCTCGCAAAGCCCTTATTGGACATCGTCGAAGCTGAAGATCATCCCAAGGTCGTCGCCACCGTCGAACGCCTGATGCGCGGTGAAGCCGTCAACGATCTTGAAGACAGGCTGATTCACAAGGACGGCAGCAATTCGTTGATCGCATGGTCGGCAGAACCCGCCGGCGACCATTTCTATATTGTTGGCCGCAACGTCACGCAACAGCGCCTTGCTGAAGACGCTCTGCGGCAGGCACAAAAGATGGAAGCGGTCGGGCAGTTGACCGGCGGCATCGCGCATGACTTCAACAATCTATTGCAAGGCATCACCGGCAGTCTGGACCTCGTGCAGAAGCGCATTAGTCAAGGCCGCACCAACGAACTTGAGCGTTTCATTTCCGGCGCGATGACGGCCGCCAACCGCGCCGCAGCGCTAACGCATCGCCTGCTGGCATTTTCGCGCCGCCAGCCGCTCGATCCGCGCCCTGTAAAAGCCAATCCGCTGGTCGCCTCGATGGAAGACCTGCTGCGGCGGACGCTCGGCGAGCAGGTCGAACTCGAACTCGTGCTGTCCGGCGGGTTATGGCTGACGCTGTGCGATCCGAACCAGCTCGAAAGCGCGCTGCTAAATCTTGCCATCAACGCGCGCGACGCGATGCCTGACGGCGGCAAGCTCATCATCGAGACCAACAACGCGCATCTCGACAATACGTATGTTGCCAGACAGCGCGACGTCCGCGCCGGGCAATATGTCTGCATCGGCGTTACCGACACCGGCACCGGCATGAACCCCGAAACGATCGCCAAGGCGTTCGATCCGTTTTTCACGACCAAGCCGATAGGACAGGGTACAGGTCTCGGCCTGTCGATGATCTATGGCTTCGCGCGCCAATCAGAAGGCTATGCGAAAATCTACAGCGAAGTCGGCAAGGGCACGACGTTCAAGCTCTATCTGCCGCGCCATCGCGGCGCGAGCACGGACGACGAGGCACTCCCGGACTTGTCCGACGCACATAGTGCTGATATCGGCGAGACCGTTCTTGTGGTGGAAGACGAACCCGTCGTGCGCGGCCTGATTATCGAACTCCTGACCGAACTCGGCTATCGTACGCTGGAAGCTTCCGACGGCCCAAAGGGCCTCGAAATACTGCAGTCGAAGCGGCCCATCGATTTGCTGGTCACCGACATCGGCCTGCCAGGCCTTAACGGACGTCAGGTCGCCGATGCCGGCCGCCTGTTGCGTCCCGGCCTCAAGATTCTGTTCATGACGGGCTATGCCGAGAACGCGGCGCTGGCGTCCGGCTTCCTCGATCACGGCATGGCGATGATCACCAAGCCGTTCGCAATGGAGGCCTTCGCCACACGCGTGCGCGAAACGCTTGAGCGTAGCTAAAACATTCGCGCAAATAAAACGAAGTAGAGCACGGGAATGCCGACCACGATCAACGCCGCAGCCGCCGTAAAAATGATGATCCCGAGAGGGACTTTGCTCAGCTCTTTCATGTGCCGATCTTATTTATAACGACGCTGCGCTTCGATCGTCAGCCCTTTGCCGACGGCACCGAACGTGTCGCCATCGATCGCGCGGGCATGCGGCACGGCTCTGGCAATCGCGCTGCGCACATGCGCGAGTTGTACCGAACCGCCGGTGAGAAACACCGCATCGATCGCGTCGGGCTGCAACTGCGCCTGCACAAGACACGTCGCGATACGCGCGCCGATACGTTCAGCGAGAACCTTCGTATGCTTGACCAGCGACGCACGCGGCACATCGACGGCGAGACCCCGCTCGACCCAGTCCAGCGCGATTTGTGATGTCGCTTTGTCCGATAGGCTGATTTTTGCTCCTTCGACATCCATCGCCAACGTGTGGCCGCGCTGCTCATCGAGTACGCGCAGCAGACGATCGAGCAATTCCGGCTGCTTCGCGCTGTAGCGGACCTGCCGGATGTCGGCGGAGACCTTACTGTCATAAAGGCGGTTGATGCTCGACCACGTCGCCAAGTCCTGAAAATAACTCGACGGCACGTCGAGACCGGCACGCTTCATCGCGCTGCGATAGCCAAGCAGCGGCATCACCACGCCAAGGCTCAATTGCCGGTCGAAATCCGTGCCGCCGATACGCACGCCATCATTGGCGAGAATATCGTCGCTGCGGTCCGCGCGGTCGTGTCGCGCGGGCCCAAGCCGCACGATCGAGAAATCAGACGTGCCACCGCCGATATCGGCGATCAATGCGATCTGCTCGTCATTGATTTGGCGCTCGTAATCGAGCGCCGCCGCGATCGGCTCAAACTGAAAGGTCACATCTTCGAAGCCGACCTCGCGCGCGATCGCCAAGAGCGTTGCTTCCGCTTTGCGATCGCCGTCCGGTGAATTGTCGACAAAATGCACCGGGCGGCCATGCACGACCTGACGCAGTTCACGGCCCGTCGCATGTTCCGCGCGGCGCTTCACCGCACCGACATAGGACGCGATGACATTGCGAAAGCTCACGCGCTCACGGCCCAATCGCGTCGTCTCGTCGATTAGCGACGTGCCGAGTACCGATTTGAGGCTGCGCATCAGGCGACCCGGCATGCCCTCGACATAGGAATCGATTGCCTTGCGGCCGATCACCACGCCGCCGTCGCGGCCATAGAAGATCGCGCTCGGAATCGTGACGTGCCCGGCTTCGACATCCGCAAGCACCGGCGCATCAGCCTTGAATGTGCCGAGCGTCGTGTTGGATGTGCCAAAATCGAGACCACAGAAAGACATGACGCATCCGGGATGTTGCAGAAAGAGCGTCCGTTTACACAGGTCGCGTGCAGTGCACCACCCCTGATCTTATCTCAGATCTCGCTTCGACAGCGCTGCGGTCACTCGCCTATCAAAGGCGCATCATTTTCAGGAGACATACGTGCCCTCGCATCCGCAATTGATCCTGCATCATTTCGACGAATCGCCATTCTCCGAAAAAATCCGCCTCGCGTTTGGCCTCAAGAAACTCGCCTGGACTTCAGTATTGATCTCGCGAATCATGCCGCGACCCGATCTGATTCCGATGACCGGCGGTTATCGCCGTACGCCGACCTTGCAGATCGGCGCGGACATCTATTGCGACAGCCAGTGCATTTTGCGGGAGCTTGAACGGCGCTTCCCGACGCCATCGCTGCACCCCAACGGCAATGAGGGCATTGGCTGGGGCAGCGCGATGTGGACCGATCGCTCGTTCTTTCAGAACACCGTGAACCTGGTTTTCGGCACGCTTGCCGACAAGGTGCCGGCGGCGTTCAAGGCCGATCGCGAGCAATTGCGCGGCGCGAAGTTCGACGTCGAAGCGATGGCGCGCGCGATTCCGCAGATGCGCGATCAGTTCCGCGCGCATCTGGACTGGATCGACGCGCAACTGGCCGATGGCAGGCCGTTCCTGCTCGGCGACGCTGCGGGCCTCGTCGATATCAACGCTTACATGAATGTCTGGTACGCGACCGGTAACATCGCGGCACTGAAAGATGCGGTTGCGGAATTCCCGCGTGTCGCGGCGTGGCAGCAGCGCGTTAAGGGCATCGGCCATGGCACCCGCAGCGAGATGTCGACGGCTGATGCCCTGCAAATCGCCAAGAATGCGACGCCGCAAACGGCGGTCGAGCCCGACCTGCGCGATCCGAATGGCCGCAAGCCCGGCGATCATATCAGCGTGACGCCGGACGATTACGGCAAGATCGCCGTCGACGGCGAGATCGTCGCATTGTCGCCACAGCACGTCGCGATCCGCCGCCACGATCCGATAGCGGGTGACATCGTGGTGCATTTTCCGCGCGCA
Source organism: Tardiphaga sp. (assembly GCA_043739005.1). GTDB lineage: Bacteria > Pseudomonadota > Alphaproteobacteria > Rhizobiales > Xanthobacteraceae > Tardiphaga. The sequence continues at coordinate 22,859 of JAYUEY010000124.1, read as the reverse complement.
GGTTTCGTTTTGACCTGAGCGGCCAAAAATGATTGGGTTCGCGCGGTTTATATGATGCCCAGACGAGGAGCCGGACCCATGACGAATATTTCCCGCAGGACCGCGCTGTCGGCTGTCGCTGTTTCACTCGCGGCTATCGCCGCACGGCCGCTCGCGGCCAAAGCCCAAGGAAAACAAATGACTGCACCGACCACCACCGCCTCCGGCCTGCAATACATCGACACCGTCGTGGGCACCGGCGCGTCGCCGAAGCCAGGCCAGACTTGCGTGATGCACTATACCGGCTGGCTCTACAACAATGCCATCAAGGGCGCGAAATTCGACTCGTCAGTCGATCGCAACGAGCCATTTGAGTTCAAGATCGGCGTCAAGCAGGTGATCGGCGGCTGGGACGAAGGCGTCTCGACGATGAAGGTCGGCGGCAAGCGCACGCTGATTATCCCACCTGCACTCGGCTATGGCGCACGCGGTGCCGGCGGCGTCATTCCGCCGAATGCCGTGTTGATGTTCGACGTCGAATTGCTTGGCGTGAAGTAGCTCGCTCGATCGGCAGCGCCGCACCCTCTCCCGCTTGCGGGGGAGGGGACAAGCAGAGACCGTGGCCACACATCGGAAGAACGACTACCCTTTCAACGCCGCGATTGCCTCGCGCACCGGCGGATCGAGACCGTCGCCACCGGCATCGAGATGTGCGGTGATCGCCTTCCGCATCCGTGGATCCCAGAACTTGCGGATATGCTCGGTAATGCCCGGCACGGCGTGGTCCGCCCCTTGGCTACGAAAGAACGTGCCAATCTGGTTGGCCATGTAGATCAGTCGGTCAGGCGACGTCGCTTGAGTCATGTTTGTTTGTCTCTTTCAAAATTCGCTGCGGGTGCGTGAACACCTCGAAACCGTCGGCACGCGCAATCGCGACCAGGGTGATGCCTGCCGTTTCCGCCATCCGCACCGCAAGCGCTGTCGGCGCAGACACGGACACAATTACAGCCGCATTCATCGCGGCGGATTTCTGAACCATCTCAACGGACACACGGCTCGTCAGCAGCACGATGCCGTCGATTGCGGAAATCTTTTCGCGGGCCAGTGCCCCGGCGAGCTTATCGAGCGCGTTGTGACGGCCAACGTCCTCGCGCAGGCAGATGATGCCGCGCGCCGCCGTCCAGAATGCCGCCGCGTGAACCGCGCGAGTTTCGATATTGAGCACCTGCAACGGCGCGATCGCCTGCATTGCAGCCATCACCTGCTGCGGCGAGAATTCGCGGCCGCCGCTGACGATCGCGGCTGGCTTCAGCGCCGCCTGAATCGAATCGATGCCACATAACCCGCAGCCGGTGGGGCCGGCGATCTGGCGACGCCGTTCGCGCAACTTGTCTTCATTGGCCTGCGGCAGCCACATCCGCAATTCGACGCCGCCATCAGTATCTAGAACTTCAAACGATTCGATCTCGTCGGGCGATTGCACCACACCTTCGGCAAGACTGAATCCGACAGCGAAATCTTCCAGATTCGCCGGCGTCGCCATCATCACAGCATGCGTGCCGCCATTATAGGTCAGCGCCACAGCGGTCTCCTGCGGCACCGCGCGCGAGCCTTCGCTTGGGCCACTCGCGCGCCAGACGTGCCGTGGGACGCTGCGGATCGGTCCGTCCATCGTTATTCGACAGCCTCGGCCGGGATGGCGATCCGGCGCGACTGCCGCGCCTGCTCGTCGTAGTCCTTCTGCCATTCCGACGGTCCATTGGACGGCGAGATCTGCACGGCCGTCACCTTGTATTCTGGACAATTGGTTGCCCAGTCAGAGAACTCAGTCGTGATGACATTGGCCTGCGTGGTCGGATGGTGGAACGTCGTATAGACAACGCCTGGTGAAACGCGCTCGGTAATGAGCGCCCGCAATGTGGTCTCGCCCGCACGGCTTTGTAGTTTGCACCAGTCGCCGTCACGCACGCCGCGCAGCTCGGCGTCGTGCGGATGCATCTCCAATCGATCTTCTTCATGCCAGATCGAGTTCGCGGTCCGCCGCGTCTGCGCGCCGACATTGTACTGGCTGAGGATGCGTCCCGTCGTCAGCAGCAGCGGGAATCTCGGCCCGGTGCGCTCGTCGGACGCGATATATTCCGTAAGCATGAACTTGCCCTTGCCGCGTACGAAGCCGTCGATGTGCATGATCGGCGTACCAAGTGGTGCCGTTTCGTTGCAGGGCCACTGCACCGAACCGACCTCATCGAGCAACGCGAACGAGACGCCTGCGAAGGTCGGCGTCAGCGCGGCGATCTCGTCCATGATCTCTGACGGATGGCTGTAATTCATCTCATAGCCGAGGGCCTTGGCAAATCCCAAAGTCACTTCCCAATCTTCGAGACCATTTTTGGGCGACATCACCCTGCGGACGCGCTGAATGCGGCGCTCGGCATTGGTAAAGGTGCCGTTTTTTTCCAAGAACGTCGAACCGGGAAAGAATACATGCGCGTAGTTCGCGGTCTCGTTCAAAAATAGATCGTGGACGATGACACATTCCATCGCCGACAAAGCCGCGACGACGTGTTTGGTGTTCGGATCGGATTGCAGGATGTCTTCGCCCTGCACATAGAGGCCCATGAAGGTGCCTTCGACAGCCGCATCAAACATGTTGGGAATACGCAGGCCCGGCTCTGCGTTGAGCTTGACGTTCCACATCGCCTCGAACTGCTCGCGCACGGCGTCGCCGGCGATATGCCGATAACCCGGCAGCTCATGCGGAAACGACCCCATGTCGCAGGAGCCCTGCACGTTGTTCTGGCCGCGTAGCGGATTCACGCCGACGCCGGGGCGGCCGATATTGCCGGTCGCCATTGCCAGGTTGGCGATCGCGATCACAGTCGTTGAGCCCTGCGAATGTTCGGTGACGCCGAGGCCGTAATAGATCGCGCCATTGCCGCCCGTCGCGAACAAGCGTGCAGCCGCGCGCATGTCCTTCGGATCGACGCCAGTCATGATCGCGGTCGCTTCCGGACTGTGGTTCGGCTGCGCGACAAACGATGCCCAGTCTTCGAACTCGCTCCAGTCGCAACGCTCGCGCACGAAGGCTTCATCGACAAGGCCCTCGGTAACGATGACATGGGCCAGAGCCGTGAGCACGGCGACATTGGTGCCGGGCAGCAGCGGCAGATGATACTGCGCCTCGACATGCGCCGAGCGCACGATATCGGTACGGCGCGGATCCACGACAATGAGCTTGGCACCCTTGCGCAGGCGCTTCTTCAGGCGCGAGGCGAATACCGGATGGCCGTCGGTCGGGTTGGCGCCGATAATCATCACGACATCGGTGTCTTCGACCGAGTCGAAATCCTGCGTACCGGCCGATGTACCGAAGGTCGAGGACAGGCCGTAACCAGTCGGCGAATGGCAGACGCGGGCGCAGGTATCGACATTGTTATTGCCGAAACCGGCGCGGATCAGTTTCTGCACCACATAGACTTCTTCATTGGTGCAGCGTGACGAGGTGATGCCGCCGATGGAGTCGCGGCCATGCTTCGCCTGAATGACAGTAAACTTTTTCGCCGCGAAATTGAACGCCTCGTCCCACGACACTTCCTGCCATGGATCGGTGATGTTCTCGCGGATCATCGGGTTGAGGATGCGCTCCTTGTGGTTGGCATAGCCCCAGGCGAAGCGGCCCTTGACGCAGGAATGGCCGCGATTGGCCTTGCCATCTTTGAACGGCACCATCCGAACGAGTTCTTCGCCGCGCATTTCCGCCTTGAAGGTGCATCCGACGCCGCAATAGGCGCAGGTGGTGACTGCGGAATGCTCGGGCTGGCCAATGTCAATCACGGCCTTTTCCGTCAGCGTCGCTGTCGGGCACGCCTGCACACACGCGCCGCAGGAAACGCATTCCGAGCCGAGAAAGGATTCGTTCATGCCGGGCGAGACGCGGCTTTCGAAACCACGCCCCGAGATTGTCAGCGCGAAGGTGCCCTGCACTTCTTCGCAAGCGCGGACGCAGCGCGAGCAGACGATGCACTTCGACGGATCGTAAGTGAAATAAGGATTGCTCTCGTCCTTCGCCATCCAATGATCGTTCTCGCAATCATGCGGCGAATGACCGTGGTCATGGCACTGTTTCTTTTCGGCAAAAACGTGGTTTTCGCCGTCATAGCCGTAGCGCACGTCGCGCAGGCCAACCGCCCCGGCCATATCCTGCAATTCGCAATCGCCGTTCGCAGCGCAGGTCAGACAATCCAGCGGATGGTCTGAGATATACAACTCCATCACACCCTTGCGGATCGTCTGCAGCCGCTGGTTCTGCGTATGGACGACGAGGCCCTCCATCGCGGGCGTCGTACAGGAGGCCGGCGTGCCGGCACGGCCTTCGATCTCGACGAGACACAACCGGCACGAGCCGAACGCATCGACCATATCGGTGGCACAGAGCTTCGGGATTTGCGTGCCCATCTCCATCGCGGCGCGCATGATCGAGGTGCCTTCCGGCACGCTCACGCTCTGGCCGTCGATGGTCAACGTGACCATCTTTTCGCTTTTCGAAGCGGGCGTGCCGAAATCGATTTCGTGAATCAGCGACATGAAATGACCTTATTCCGCAGCTTGCAGGCGCGTTGGCGCGCCGAAATCATCGGGGAAATACTTCAGCGCGCTCATGACCGGATAGGGGGTGAAACCGCCGAGCGCGCACAGCGATCCAAACTTCATAGTGTTGCAGAGGTCGGTGAGCACGGCGGTGTTTTCGACCACGCGCTCGCCACGACGAATCTTATCGATGGTCTCGACGCCCCGCGTCGAGCCGATCCGGCACGGCGTACATTTGCCGCAAGATTCCACCGCGCAGAATTCCATCGCGAAGCGCGCTTGCTTGCTCATGTCGACAGTATCGTCGAACACGACGATGCCGCCATGACCGATCAACCCGTCGCGTTTCGCAAATGCCTCGTAATCGAAAGGCGTATCGAACAATTCGCGCGGAAAATACGCGCCGAGCGGACCACCGATCTGCACCGCACGCACCGGCCGGCCGGAGAACGTGCCGCCTGCGATTTCATCGACGATTTCGCCGAGCGTGATGCCGAAGGCGACCTCGAATAGACCGCCATGCTTGACGTTACCCGCGATCTGAATCGGCATCGTGCCGCGCGAGCGGCCCATCCCGCAATCGGCATATTTTTGCGCACCGCCAGCGAGAATGAACGGAATTGCCGCAAGACTCAGCACATTGTTGATGACGGTCGGCTTGCCGAACAGGCCTTTATGCGCAGGCAGCGGCGGCTTGGCACGAACGATGCCCCTTTTGCCTTCGAGACTTTCGAGCAGCGAGGTTTCCTCGCCGCAAACATAAGCGCCCGCACCGACGCGCACTTCCATGTCAAACGCATATTCCGAACCGCAAATATTCGGTCCAAGATAATTCGCGCGACGTGCAGCATCGATCGCGGCATTCATTGCGACGATCGCATGCGGATATTCCGAACGGATATAGATGTAGCCCTTCGTCGCACCGACCGCGATCCCAGCGATGGTCATGCCTTCGATCACGACGAAGGGATCACCTTCCATAATCATGCGGTCGGCGAATGTGCCGCTGTCGCCCTCATCCGCATTACAGACGATGAATTTACGATCCGCCGATGTGTCGGCAACCGTCTTCCACTTGATCCCAGTCGGGAAGCCAGCGCCGCCACGGCCGCGCAAACCGGAGGTGGTGACGTCGGTGATGATCTCGGCCGATGACAGCGTCAGCGCGCGGGCAAGACCCTGATAGCCGTCATGCGCGCGATAATCTTCAATCGAGCGCGGATCGATGACGCCGCAGCGCATAAAGGTCAGCCGGGTCTGCTTTTTCAACCACGGCAACTCATCGGCGATGCCCAAACGCAATTTATGATCGCCGCCGGATGTCATCGCACTCAGCAGCGACGGCACGTCGGCTTCCATGACCGGACCGAAAGCGACGCGGCCGGCGTCGGTCGCAACTTCTACCATCGGCTCAAGCCAATACATCCCGCGCGATCCGGTGCGCACGATCTCGATATCAGCCCCGCTATTCTCGAAGGCGGCGGCAACCTCGTCCGCACCGACGGCGACCGCGCCGGCATCGCGGGGGATGAAAATCGTGAGCGTCATCGCTGTGCCTCCGCCATCAAAGCATCGAGACGAGCGGTGTCGAGCCGCCCAACGATACGGCCGTCGAACATCGCGGAAGGTGCGGTCGCGCACAGGCCGAGGCAGTAGATCGGCTCAAGCGTCACCCGCTTGTCCGGTGTGGTATGTCCAAGTTTGACGCCGAGTTTCTGCTCGGCGCGAGCGGCCAACTCGTCGCCACCGGCGGCCTGACAGGCTTCAGCGCGGCAGAGTTTCAGCACGTGCTTGCCGGCCGGCTCGTGGCGATAGTCATGATAGAACGTGAAAACGCCATGGACCTCGGCGCGCGACAAGTTCAGCGCGAGCGCAACCATAGGAATTGCGGGCTCTGGCACGTAGCCGAACGTTTGTTGAAGTGCGTGCAGAACGACCAGAGTGCCGCCTTCGACGTGGCTATGTTCGGCGATGATCTCGGCGCCTCGCTCGGCGGTCCAGAGCTCGTAGGCTGACGTCACGCGCAATTCCTAACGATTTGTTTTCGATCTTCGACCCTGGATTAGAATGAGTTAAAAGATCAATATCGCTGTTTCATGCTGCAATACGGAATTCCGATCGAAGCGCCAGGTTGCACCGCTCCTTTACTTGCGAAGCGGTCGCATCAGTTTCGGCGGGTGCTTCCAGTTCGACCGGCTGTCAGCCAGTGAGATCGCGAACGCGAGGACGGGCTCATTGCCGAGGTGCAGACGGCGAAAAGCAATTCGTATCCGTCACTTTGCATCGACTGACCGTTAGAGCTCGACGTCCTCCAGATCGACGACGCTACCGTCTAAGGCGCCCATCGGTGTGGACCAACAAACGGCCTTACTTCGTCGGCCGATCGGAACTGCCCCGACAACAATAACCAAGCATGGGGAAGGCATCGTCGGTCTGGCACGTTATAAGCCTGCAACATCATCGGCTTAACCTACCTGCAATTTTTTGCACCTGACCAGCTTAATGTCCTGCGTCGACCACATGTACGTATGCCGCAGGATCAAGCAAACTATCCTGGTCGTTCTGTCATGCGATCCTAAGAAATCCAGCATTCGCGCGGACATGTGCGTAATCCGGCGCAATCAAGATATCGATCAACCTTTGCGCAGCAATGGCGTTCGAAGCCAGCCGTGTGATTGCGGCGCTATAAACCGTGGCCAGATCGCAGGGCGCGGGCAGCGCACCGACCAGTGTTAGGTTCGGCGTTCGGATGATTTCGGTAGACTGAGTGCAGCCGATTGGACAATCTAAGGTTGATTCGGATAGCTTACGCATTGCAATCGCGCCATTCGGCGACTGCTGAATTCTCTCCTGCATCTCAGCTGCGATACCGAGTTGGTCCAGGATTCTTGCAACATGCTGGCCGGCGGTCGATGACGTCATGTCTGGCACGAACAGCGCATCCGCAGCGAGGAAGGTTTTACGAAGCGAGGCGAGATCGGCGATCGCCACTATCGCATCACCGTCGCGACTCGCAATCGCCGTTTCGACGAGGCCGATTGGCACCATTGATCCCGGCACGATCAAGCCGTCCTGCTCCAGCGCCGTAATGATCGGATCTGTGAGGATCACGAGGTCGGTCGCCGCGCCTCCGCGCAATTTTGCGGCCATGGTACCGACTGCGCCAAAATCGGCATCGATCTCCAAACCGCCTTGCGCCTTGAGGATTGGCGCAAGCATTTCGAGCAGCCCTTGCGCGGCTCCGCCGCTCAGGAGTTTCAAAGTGTCCATGTTGTTCGTTTCTATTTCGGCGGTGAGATGCTTTTAACGACGCCTGCCCATTTCACGATATCGTCACGTAAATATTTGTCGAACGCGATGGGCGTCATTACCATCGGCATCGCGCCCTGGTTCGCCCAGAGCCGAACATTGTCCGGCAATCTGACCGCCTTGTTGATCTCGGCGCTCAGCAGGTCGACGATCGACTTTGGCGTACCGGCAGGAGCCATAATGCCGAGCCAAATCGTCGCCTCGTAGCCGGGCACGCCAGCTTCGGCAACGGTTGGAACATCCGGCAAGACCGACGTGCGAGCCTTGCCAGACGTCGCCAGCGCACGCACCTGCCCGGCGAGGATATTCGGCGCCATCGTTGTCACCGCGTCGATCATCATTTCGACCTGGCCACCGATCAGATTGTTACGCGCCTCGCCACTGCCACGATGAGGAACGTGAACGATATCGGTACCGGTCATCGACTTGAATAATTCGCCAGCGAGATGATAAGGCGTGCCCTGCCCTGACGACGCATAGTTCAATTTGCCTGGCTGCGCTTTAGCCAAAGCGATGAACTCCTGCAACGTGTTGGCCTTGACCGACGGATGCACTGCGATGACCAGATCGGAGGTATTGACTGGCGCGACCGGCACGAAGTCCCGCATCAATTCGTAATTGCGTTTCGGCAGCAGCGATTCGTTCGCCGTCTGTGTATTGGACATCATCAACAACGTGTAGCCGTCCGGCGCGGCCTTCGCCGCCTCGATCGTGCCGATCACGGCGCCCGCGCCCGGTTTGTTATCTACGATGAAGGATTGCTTCAGACTCTCCTGCAAATTCTTGGCGATCAGACGCGCTGTCACATCGGCCGGACCACCGGCACCAAATGGCACGATAATCCTCACCAGGCGCGTCGGATAATCTTCCGCACGGCCGGGCGTCGCCACGATCAGCGCGAGGAATGCGATTGCCATCCCCGAATATCGTCTCATGCTATTCTCCCGACAAACCGACGAGCTAGATAAACTTGTTCTCAATCTTGCCGAGACCGGAAATCTCGATCGTTACGACATCGTTCGTCTTGAGAAATTTCGGCGGCGAGAAGCCTATTCCAACGCCGGCCGGCGTCCCTGTCGCGATGATATCGCCGGGCTTTAGCATTAGACCAGAAGAGATCGTGCTCACGAGCGAGGGAATGTCGAAGATCAAATCATGCGTATTGGCGTTCTGGCGCAGTTCGCCATTGACCCAGCATTTCACATCGATATTTTCAGGATCGAGTTCGTCGCTTGTCGTGATCCATGGTCCCATCGGACAAAACGTATCGAGCGTTTTTCCAAGATACCATTGCTTGTGATTCTTCTGACGATCGCGCGCCGTGACATCGTTGACGATCGTATAGCCGAAGATGTGGTCATAGGCGTCGGAGCGCGCGATGTTTTCGCCGGGCGTCCCGATTATGACGGCCAATTCAGCCTCGTAGTCGACGCTGGACGTGACATGCGCGTGGAGCCGCACATCATCCGCCGGGCCGACCACAGTGTTTGGCCCCTTGGAAAATACGGCCGGATACTCATCGATTTCCGCCCCCTTGACAGCCCCGGCCTCGAAGCCGCTGCGGGAAAACTCGCGTGCATGCTCGCCGTAATTCTTGCCGACGCAGAAGATGTTTCGGCGCGGGACAGGAATCGGCGCACGCAGGCGCACATCCGACAGTGCGATCGACGTCCCGGCAGTCGACAGGCTTGCTGCCAGCGACGAATAGCGCGTTACCAGATCAACCATATCGGCGACGCCATCGAGCGGCCTAATGCTCTGCGCGTCCACATCGACAATACCGATATGATCCGATCCCCGATACGAGAACGATGCAAACTTCATTGGTCTGTCTCCGGTCGTATGAAACGATAGCAAATTGACGTCATCCGACCCTGCCGATCTTCTTGACGGACTCGATGAGGCGCGCGCTGTCGGCCGCGACGAAGGTTGCGAATTCTGGCGCGTCAAGATACGCGATCGGGCTACCGGCCGCCTCCAGCGTCTTCAGGACTTCCGGTGCCTTCACGGCATCACGCATTGCGTCGCGGAGATTCATCAAGATCGACTCGGGCAGCGCTTTTTGTGCGAACAAGCCTGCCCAGATGTAGAACTCGACATCCGCGAAGCCGCGTTCCTTGAACGTCGGCACCTCCGGAAAACTCGGTATGCGCTGCGCACCCCAATTGGCGAGCACGCGCAATTTTCCGTCATCGACCTGCTGGCGCAGCACACCGGGTGCCGAGGCGATCGCCTGGACTGTGCCGGACAAAAGCCCGGTGAGCGCTGGACCAGCGCCGCGAAACGGCACATGCAAAAGTTTGATCCCGGCGCTGCTAGCAAACATCTCCATTGCCAGATGCAGAGTGCCGTACGGTCCCGACGATCCGTATGGAATCTCTCCCGGACGCTTCTTTGCGTCTGCAACAAAGTCTTCGAGCGTTTTCCAAGGTGACGATGCCGGCACCGCGAGCAGCGTCGGATCGGCGAGCACTCGCGCCACCGGCACGAAATCAGCGATCTCATAGGCGACCGGGCGGGCAAATAACCGATCGGCTTCCGGCAATATCGCCAGCGACGAGAGTGTCATTAGCAGCGTGTAGCCATCGGGTTGCGCACGCGCCGCCTGCGCGTTGCCGACTGACCCGCCGGCCCCGCCCGCGCGGTTATCGACGATGAATGGCTTTCCCACTATGCGCTCGAGTGCGATCGCCACGGGCCGCGCCGCTAGATCGGCCTGACCGCCGGCAGGAAACGGCACGATGATGGTAACGTTGCGCATGGGCCATGCCACCTGCGCGAACGCGGTTGACATTGTGCCAAACATCACAGCAGCAGGCGTCATCGGCCATAGCGATACGAGAGCCATCGACTTTAGAAGCGACCGACGATCTGTGGCCGAAGCCATATCGAAGTTTGGACCGCGCGGCATATCACACCGCCCGTCCGAGAACGGCAGCCGCAACATCGTCTCCCTTCAACTCTTCAAGACTGCGGTGGCGCGGCTCGATGCCAAGCCACCACACTGTGACGATCTGCACGATCAGCAATCCGATCATGAGGGACATGACACCAGCCACGCCCCGGGCCTCGAATAACATGACGACAAGGAACGGCGTCACGATGGTAGCGCCACGACCAAGCGTGTTGACAATCCCGGATGCCCGCAATCGAACTTCGGTCGGAAACAGTTCGGGGATGTAGATACCGAAAAGCAGCGCGACGAGCACGTAGATGGGGACAGTGAGCATGAATCCCACTGCGGGCAAAAGGATAGGATCCGAAATCATCGGGTAGATGATCCCCAGAACGACAGCGACCAGCGACGAGCCGATGATGGTCGGCTTGCGACCCCAGCGATCGGCGGTCAGCGCACCGATCGCAGATCCGACAGGCGCGCCGAGCGCCATCAGCAGCGAATAGCCGAAAGACGTCGCGACGCTAAGGCCTTGTTTGATGAAGAAGACCGGCAGCCAGGTCACGAAGCCGTAAAGCAGCGTGTTGATTGTAATCAGGCAAACCGATCCGACAATCATCCGTGACAGCAACGGCTGTGTTAATAGCGTCATCAACTCGCTAGATGGCGCTGTGGCCGGAGCCGCCGCAGCGGGCGGCAGTGGTTGACCCTTCGCGGCTTCCTGCTCGATCTTTTGAAGGAGAATTTCGGCTTCCTCGTTGCGACCGACGGCTTCCAGCCAGCGCGGCGATTCCGGCAGGTTCTTGCGCAGATACCAGACGATAAGCGCACCGACGCCACCAAGCACAAACATCGCACGCCACCCAAACGCCGGAACAACAAGCGAGGCCACCAATAATGCAACGGGCAAGCCAGTGACAACGCAGACCGCCATCAGGCCTAGCCATTTACCACGTGACTTGGCCGGGACAAATTCAGTCATCGTCGAATAGCCGACGACGTTTTCCGCACCGAGCCCGACACCCATCACAAAACGACATAGGATGAGAACGGTCATGTTCGGCGCGAACGCCGCCGCCAATGAGGCGATGCCGAACAACAACAGGTTGAACTGATAGGAAAAACGGCGACCATACCGGTCGCCAAGAAAACCAGTGCCGAATGACCCGATCATCATCCCCAAAAAAGTCGCCGATATGAATATCGCGTTCTGAGACAACGTCGAGAAGCCGGATTTGAGCGTTACACCGAGCACCGTCCCTGCAAGGTAGATGTCGAAGCCATCAAAAAACATTCCAATGCCGATCAGCGTCATGATCCGGTAGTGGAAGGATCCAATCGGCAGCCGATCGAGCCGGCCGCCGGCATTCACTGAAACTGACATGAGCGTTCTCCCAATATGACGTTGATCTCGAAGGCGACAACTGTCTCTGAACGGACTGTTTTGCAGTCGCCTGGTATTTTTAGTTCAAACGGCGCTGTCCAGCCGTGTCGCGATACCAGTCGAAGTCGCGATCATGGGTCGCGACCATGATGCTCTTGGTGTTGAAATGATCGTCGAAACTTTCGGTGCCGCATTCGCGTCCGATGCCACTGTCGTCGACGCCGCCCCAAGGTGATGCAGGATCAAGCCGATGGTGATCGTTGACCCAGACGATCCCAGCCTTGACGCTACGCGCGACCCGGTGCGCCCGCGCGACATCCCGAGTGCGGATCGCGGCGGCCAGACCAAACGGCGAGTCGTTGGCGAGTTTCAACGCCTCAGCCTCGTCCTTGAACGGTGTCACTGATGTGAAGGGGCCGAAGACTTCTTCCTGAAAGATGCGCATCTTTGCAGTTACGTCGGCGAATACGGTCGGCTTGACGAAATAGCCGTTCGCATGGCCGGCAATATCGGCAGCAACGCCACCGGTCATCAACCGCGCGCCGTCGTCTTGGCCGTATCGAGAATAGGTCAGCACACGGTCGCGTTGTCGCGCCGAAATGACCGGACCCAATTGCGTCGCCGCATCAAACGGATCTCCGATCCGAATGCTTTCGGTCTTTCGTGTGAGCTTCTCAACGAACTCGTCATAGATCGAGGCCTGCACGAGATGCCGTGAAGCGCAGACGCAAGTCTGGCCGGCACCGATAAAGGCTCCGAAGGCAGCGTAATTCACGGCCTGATCGACACCGAAATCATCGAATACCATCACAGGCGTTTTGCCACCAAGCTCCATCGTCTGATGCGCAAACACCTTTGCGGCCGCGCTGCCGGCGATGCGCCCGGCCTCGGTGCCGCCGGTGAGCACGAGTTTGTTGATGTCGGGATGTTCGGCCAGCATCTTGCCCGCGCTCTGACCCAGACCCAGCACGACATTAAAGACACCCGGCGGCAAGCCGGCGTCCGTAAAGATCTTCGCCAACTTGAGTGTCGTCAGTGGCGTGTATTCAGACGGCTTGACGACGGTGACACAACCGGATGCGAGCACCGCCGCGAGCGACTTACACATGATCATCAGCGGATGATTGAACGGCGTGCAATTGGCGACGACGCCGATCGGCGTCCGTGTCGTGTAATTCAGATAATCGCCTTCGACCGGGATAACGGAATCGCGACGCGCGAGCGCCACGCCGGCGAAGTAACGGAAAAAATCCGGCAATCGCGCCAATTGTGCGCGGGTCTCGTTGATAGGCCGCCCATTGTTCAGCGTCTCCAGCCGATAAAGCGATTCAAGATTGGCCTCGAACGCGTCGGCAAGCTTGTTAATGAGACGTGCCCTTGCCCGCACATCCAAGCCGCGCCACTCACGCCCCTCGAAAGCCGCACGCGCACTCTTCATTGCGACGTCGATATCGGACGCGGTCGAATTCGGTATCCGCGCGATGATCTCTCCCGTCGCGGGATTTCGGACATCGAGCAACATGCCGTCGCGTGCCTCAATCTCATGGCCATCAACGAAATTGCCGTGTGTTTCCACATCCGCAACGGTCGGCTTGCCTGAAATGTTCATTCGGTTTCCTTCAGATGATCACGGCGTTTCGTGCCAAAGCCGGCAACACGCGCTTCTCGGTTTTCTGTATGTGCGCCCGGATCACACGAACGGCCCCTCGTTTGTCGCGGCGCTGCATGGCGTCGATTACGTCGGCATGTTCGGCAACGAGCTGTGCCGAGTCGTGCCCCTTGACGTTGGCGAGACTAACCCGCACCAGCCGATCGGCCTGCTCGATCAAATCGCAAGCCGATGCCGCCATCCTGCGGTTACCTGACGCATGGGCCAGTGCAGAATGAAAATTCCGATTGTAGGTGATGAACTCTTCGCGGGTGCCGGTGAAAGCCCTAAATGCGTCCAGAGCTAAAAGAACATCCTGCGGGGCATGCTCGATCGCCTCGGCAACGCAAGCGGGCTCGATCGCAAGCCGAAAGCGCAAGAGATCGCGGGCATCGCCCAGTGAAATCGGATTGACCCGGTAGCCCTGACGCGGATTGACCGTGACGAGATGTTCGCGTTCGAGCCGAAGCAAAGCCTCCCGGACTGGCTGGCGGCTCACCGTGTAACGATCCGCAAGCTCCTGCTCTCGCATATCATCACCGGGTGCCAAACGGCATGTCAGGATGTCAGCGCGGAGTAAATCGTAAACATTTTCTCGCAGAAGCATCAATTTTCTCGTATTTCTTGTCAAGAGATCTCATACGTGAAATATCACGTCAATAGCTAATCAATATTTTTGAATCGGTTGGCGACCTATTTGGTTTTGGGAATGAAGGATTTTCGATGAGCGACCTTGCGGCTGGCGACATGGTAAACTTTCAGGAATTTGGAGCGGGGGTGCCACTCTTTCTGTTTCATTCGCTATTGTCGGATCGAAGCAGTTTCGATCGCGTCGTTCCGCAATTAGCTCGCGATTTTCATGTCATCGTGCCGGAGCTTCCCGGTTTCGGTGCCTCGCAAGCTGTCGCGGGTGGCTTGCCGGCCGTCGCAGATCGCATGGCGAAAATGGTCCGCGACATTTCGGGTGATCAGCGTGCGATCGTTTTGGGCAATGGCTATGGCGGATTTGTTGCCTTGCAGATGGCGATCCGCCACCCCGGCATCGTCGCGAAACTGGTCTTGGCCGATTGTGGTGCGGCCTTCTCTGAACCGGGGCGCGAAGCGTTCCGCAACATGGCGTCAGTATCAAAGGCGAAAGGGCTCGACGCATTGACGCCGGTCGCTATGCGACGACTGTTTGCACTGGAATTTCAAGAGGCCAATCCCTCTTTAATGGAAGATCGCCGAGCGGCATTTCTCCGCACGGACACCGACGTTTTTTATGCGGCGTGTGTCGCACTCGCCGGTCTAGATCTTCGCCCTGATCTAGCAACGGTCACAATGCCGGTTCTTGTTCTTGTGGGCGATCAGGACGAAGCGACGCCGCCTCCGATGTCGGAAGAGTTAAACGCACTCCTTTCAGATTCGCGTCTTACGATTTTGAAAGGCTGTGCTCATGTTCCGCCGCTGCAGGCACCAGAAGCATTTCTCGATGCAATCAGTAGTTTTCTTAAAAATTGATCGAGCCGCACTGACGACATCAGCCGACTAGCGATTGAGTGTCGTTACGCTTCTAGGGAATAGCGAGACATGTCGGCTGCGGCGGCAACTTCCCGAAACTATCGATCGTGCACTCGCCAAGCCAGTTTAGCATGGTGATAATAATTGCTGGTGTGCCCTGGCTGCGTGATGCGGGTTCATACTTAAAGCCACAAAGCATCAGACGTGTTTGAGCCGGCAGAAGAACAGCTCGATTCTGTTGCGGTTTTTGTAGATTTCGATATCGTGCTGGATGAAGATCTTGCGCTTTGACGGGATGACCGTCCGGCCTTCATGTCGGCGATGCCTTTGCGCATGTCGTTGCTGTCATAGGCTTTGTCAGCGAGCGCGGCATCGCCGGCCCAGCCACTTGCCGTAGCATTCCGGCAGGTCGCACCAATGCGTTCCTGACTAGAAAACCCGCAAACATCCGTTCACAAAGAGGCGGTTATCAGCAGGATCGCGCGTCTACAAGACGCGCTCCTCTTCGCGCTTGCCAACCGCGCGCACAGACCGTCCGGCACGCCCTTGTATAACAAATAGATGCCGCTGTTTGGATGTTTTCTGAGGACGAGCAATTTCACTGGGGAATTTGCATCAGCTATATGTGCAAGGCGGCAACGATAAGCCGTTGATCTTGCTAAATTCCCTACAAGATCACTGAGAGGGAGTGTGGTGCCCAGGAAAGGACTCGAACCTTCACGGCCGTTAAGCCACTGGCACCTGAAGCCAGCGCGTCTACCAATTCCGCCACCTGGGCCCAACGCGGCTCGTCACCGCATTAGAAAGCGCCCGTCGCCGGAACGCTGGCCGGGTTAGTAGGGATCGGTCGCGCGCTTGTCAAATCGTTCGCGGTGCGCCAAATCCATTGTACAGTGCATCTGCGAAGACAGGCCCGGATCGGGCGTCGTCGCGCTTTGGAATCACATCAGGATCGCCCCATGCCCGCGCCCATCGACACACTCGTCACGGTTTTCGGCGGCTCGGGCTTCCTCGGACGCCATGTCGTGCGCGCTCTGGCCAAGCGCGACTATCGCATTCGCGTCGCGGTGCGCCGGCCGGAGCTGGCCGGCCATCTGCAGCCGCTCGGTAAGGTCGGCCAGATCCACGCCGTCCAGAGCAATCTTCGTTTCCCAGCCTCGATCAAGGCGGCGATGCGTGACAGCCATGTCGCGATCAACCTCGTCGGCATTCTGGCCGAGAGCGGTGCGCAGCTGTTCAACGGCCTCCAGCGCGATGGAGCTGCAGCGATCGCGCAAGCCGCCGCCGATGTCGGCGCGCGCATGGTGCATGTCTCTGCGATCGGGGCCGACGATCAGGCGTTGGCGCATTATGCACGTTCCAAGGGCGAGGGCGAAGCCGCCGTGCGCGCGATCTTGCCGGACACGGTGATTTTGCGCCCCTCGGTCGTGTTCGGGCCCGAGGATCAGTTCACCAACCGCTTCGCCGCGCTGGCGCGGGTGTCGCCGGTGGTGCCGCTGGTCGGCGGGGAAACGAAGCTGCAGCCGGTCTATGTCGAGGACGTCGCCACGGCAGTAGCCGATGCCGTTGCTGGCAAGGCCAAGCCCGGCGCGACTTATGAACTCGGCGGCCCCGAAGTCATGACGATGCGCGAGATCATCTCGTTGATTCTCAAGGTGATCGAACGCAAGCGCATGATGCTGTCGCTGCCGTTTGGATTGGCGTCTGCGCAAGCGCAGTTATTGCAATTCGCACCGGGCGCGCTGAAGCTGACACCGGATCAGGTTCTGCTGCTGCGCGATGACAACGTCGTCTCCGAAGCGGCAATCGCCGAGGGCCTCACCTTGCAGGGCCTCGGCATTGTGCCGGATTCGCTGGAAGCGATCGCGCCGGCCTATCTGTGGCGCTTCCGGGCTACCGGCCAGTTTGCACATAACGGTTTGAATTAGGGTCCTATTTCCCAAGCGCCAGTGCGATCAGGCCGACGGTCCCGACGATGACGCGCCACCACGCGAAAAGCGTGAAGCCATGGCGCGTGACGTAATCGAGAAACGTCCGCACCACGATGATCGCAGTGACGAACGACACCGCAAAGCCGATCGCAATGGTGAATGCACCATCCGTCGTAAGGTCCGCACGGCTTTTATAGAGGTCATAGGCGAACGCGCCGACCATCGTCGGAATCGCCAGAAAGAACGAGAACTCCGCCGCCGAGCGCTTGTCAGCTCCAAGCAACATCGCACCAACGATTGTAGCACCAGAGCGCGAAACGCCGGGGACCATCGCCAGACACTGCGCAAAGCCGATCTTGAGATACATCATCAGAGGGAACGTCGTCGCGTCGTGGTGATCCGGTTCGAGATCGAGCTGATCGACCCACAACAGAATTGCGCCGCCGACGATCAGCGAGAAACACACCACCCACGGATTGAACAGATACCCCTTGACGAAGCCGCCGACCGCCGCACCGATCACCGCCGCCGGCAGAAATGCGACCAATACGCCGATCACGAAGCGCCGCGCGGCTATGTCACCGGCGAACATGCCGAGAGCGATCCGCCACAGCCGTGCGAAATAGATCGCTAAAATCGCCAAAATCGCCCCAAGCTGGATCAGGACGGCGAAACTCTTCCAGAAGCCGCTTTCGTCGAGCCCTAGGAACCGCTCGACCAGCAGTAGATGCCCGGTCGACGACACCGGAAGGAACTCGGTCACGCCTTCGACGATGCCAAGAATGACCGCCCTGATCGAATCCGAAAGCATGGACCTGTCCTTTCAAATGCGAGGGCCGGTATCGATTCCGGCCGTTCTGCCCTGTTCATATGCGAGCCGCAACGCCAAAACGCGCAATTGTCGGATTACCTTCAAGGTTGCCTTGGCGGCTCGGATCGTTAGGTTGCCCCCGCTTCGATCCGCCGCTCCTTTTAGAGAGGCTTTCTTAACGATCGGGAAACTATCAAGGTCTTTATGCACACGCTTTATCACCACCCGTTCTGCCCGCAATCGCGGTTTATCCGCCTCGTTCACGGCGAATACGGTCTCGATCTGAAGCTCGTGGAAGAGCGCTCGTGGGAACGCCGCGAGGCGTTTCTGGCGCTCAATCCGGCCGGCTCCACCCCTGTGCTGATCGCACAGGGCATGCCGGCAATGCCGGGCGCGGCTCTCATCAGCGAATATCTCGACGAGGCCTATGGCATGGGTGTCGGCGAACGCCGCCTGTTGCCTTGTGCAATGGCAGAGCGGGTCGAGGTGCGGCGGCTGACAGCGTGGTTCAACGAAAAATTCTTTGAAGAGGCGTCGGGCCCGCTGGTAACGGAGCGTATCTACAAGCGCTTCATGAGCGAGGATGATGGCGGCGGCCCGCCCGCAATGGATGTGATCCGCGCCGCAACGACCAATGTGCGCTATCATCTGGCCTATATCGGCTGGCTGGCGCGGACGCGAAATTTTCTCGCCGGGGACCGGCTGAGCTATGCAGATCTAGTCGCGGCGGCGCACTTGTCGGCGATCGACTATCTGGGCGATGTGCCATGGAGCGAGGACGAAGCGGCAAAGGCCTGGTACGCACGGATCAAGTCGCGCCCATCGTTCCGGCAATTGCTGAGCGAGTGGTTGCCTGGCGTCCCGGCGTCGCGCACTTACGTGGATCTAGATTTCTAATGGTCGTCCCCGGCTCAGCGGGGCACCACGTCGCACCGACGATGCGACGCATCGCCCTGAGAGCGACGCGATGCGCTGCGTCCGGGACATGCCGAACTGATGCCGTCGAACGATCAGCCTGACCTGAAATCCGCTCTCATTGCGCAGGCCGACGCCTGCGGCTTTGACACGATCGGCATCGCGGATCCGTCATCCATCGCCCAAGCCGGGCCGCGTTTTAAGCAATTCCTAGATGAGGGCGCGCATGGCGAGATGGACTGGCTCGCCGCCAATCCCGAACGTCGTATCGATCCGCGCGGGCTATGGCCGGATGTGCGATCCGTTATCATGCTCGGCGTCAATTATGGTCCGGATACCGATCCGACCGCGATCCTCGCGCATCGTGATCGTGCTGCTATTTCAGTCTACGCGCAGGGCGACGATTATCATGACCTCATCAAGAAGCGACTGAAGGAGGTCGCGCGCTGGCTGGTGGCGACTGGCGGCGGCGATGTGAAAGTGTTCGTCGATACGGCTGCCGTGATGGAAAAGCCGCTGGCGCAAGCGGCGGGCCTCGGCTGGCAGGGCAAGCACACCAACCTCGTCTCGCGCGAGTTTGGCTCATGGCTGTTTCTGGGCGCGATCTACACCACGCTAAATATTGCGCGCGACGAAGTCGTCATCGATCATTGCGGCTCGTGTCGCGCGTGCCTCGATTCGTGTCCGACCGATGCGTTTCCCGCACCTTACAAACTGGATGCGCGGCGCTGCATCTCTTATTTGACGATCGAAAACAAAGGGCCGATTCCGCGCGAATTTCGCACAAGGATCGGTAACCGTATCTATGGCTGCGATGATTGCCTCGCGGCGTGCCCGTGGAACAAATTCGCCCAACAAGGCCGCGAAGCAAAGCTCGCCGCGCGCGAGGCGTTACGTGC
Organism: Tardiphaga sp.; assembly: GCA_043739005.1. Lineage (GTDB taxonomy): Bacteria > Pseudomonadota > Alphaproteobacteria > Rhizobiales > Xanthobacteraceae > Tardiphaga. Next base: position 3,000 of record JAYUEY010000124.1, on the reverse strand, counting down.
GCCTGGTCTCGCCGAGTTGTCGCGCCTCGACGATGCGCAATTCCGTGCGCTGTTTACGAAATCGCCGATCAAGCGGATTCATCGCGAACGCTTCATGCGCAATGTGTTGATCGCGATCGGCAATTCCGGTGATGTTGCGTTGGTGCCTGAAGCGACCCGGTTGCTCGACGATGCAAACCCGCTTGTGCGCGGCGCGGCCGTGTGGGCGCTGTCGCAATTGATGAAGCGCGATGAGTTCGATGCTTTAGCGTCTTCGCGGCTCCTTGATGAAACCGATGCGTCCGTCAAAGACGAATGGGCCTCAATCACATAACAACCGTCATCGCCGACAAGCGGGTGTTCGCGCGCAGAGCGCGCATGACGGCCGCGATATGAAGCAGCTTATTGTGAGAACTCCGCCACCGTCGCGATCAGCCGCGCGATGTCCTGCGGCCGGGACAGGCGATGATCGCCATCCTGAATCATCGTCAGCACGACGTCGTCGGCCGGCAGCCGATGCGCGAGGTCAAATGCATGCTGCCACGGCACGTCGGCGTCCTGCGCGCCCTGTAAAATTCGCACCGGGCAGCCGACATCGATCGACGCACCAAGCAGCAGATGCTTGCGGCCATCCTCGATGAGCGCGCGCGTGATTGGATATGGATCGCCATAGGCCGATGGCCGCAGCCAGACGCCGTCACGCTCGATCTGCGCTTTCACCTCCGGCGGGAAATTTTTCCACATCAAGGCCTCGGTGAAATCGGGCGCGGGCGCGATCAGCACCAGACCCGCCAGCGCGATACCTTGTTTTTTCAGCTCGCGGGTCAACAGAAGCGCAAGCCAGCCGCCCATCGACGAACCGACCACGATCTGCGGGCCGCCGCAAAACCGCGCGAACACCGCAAGACTTTCCTCGAGCCAGCGGCTGATGGTGCCGTCGATGAACGCGCCCTCCGAATTACCATGGCCGGAATAGTCGAAGCGGACACAGGCCCGCCCCTGTTCAGCGGCCCAATCGTCCAGCGCGATGGCCTTCGTGCCCGCCATGTCCGAATTGAACCCGGACAGCCAGAACAGGCCAGGTGATTTGCCCGGTCGGGCGCGGACGGCGATACGGCGACTTTCAGAGCCTTCGCAGACGGAAATGAAGGCAGGGGATGTGGTGCTCATTCCTCGTTCTGGCCGCGCGCCCGGCGGCCGTCAACGCCGACCGCTTGCGGAACCGTGAGGGGCGCTTTATCCTAATATTAGTCGCAGGCGTCGCTGTGCGTGGCAAAAATGCTGCGTCGGCGGCGGTTTTCTGCGTTGAGAGATGCAACCGAGCTTGCTGCTCGGGGCTTATTCCGTCAGACTGCCGATCTTCAAGACAACATCTGAAACAATATCGGAGAGAGACCCATTCGCCGTCCCAACAGAGCCCCGCCCTCATCGACAAAAGACGGGCCGCGCACAAATGATGAAATCCGGAACCACGAAATCCAGTTGATCGACCAGGCCGGTCTGAACCACGGCAATGTCGAAACGATCGCTGCGATCAAGATGGCGATGGACGCTGGCATGGATCTCGTCGAGATTTCGCCGAATGTGAACCCGCCCGTCTGCAAGATCATGGATTACGGGAAGTTCAAGTATTCTGCTCAGAAGAAGGCCGCAGAAGCCCGTAAGAAGCAGAAGGTCGTCGAGATCAAGGAAATCAAACTCCGACCGATGATCGACGACCATGATTACGACGTGAAGATGCGTGCGATGCAGCGTTTTTTCGAAGAAGGCGACAAGGTCAAGATCACGCTGCGATATCGCGGACGTGAAATGGCGCATCAGGAAATCGGTACCAAGCTGCTCGACAAGGTGAAAAGCGACGTCGCTGAATTTGCCAAGGTCGAGCAGGACGCCCGTTTCGAAGGCCGTCAGGTCGTCATGGTTCTAGCCCCGCGCTAGCATGATGGTCGTGAGAAAACGCGGCCTATTTATCAATTTAAGAGCGACGGATTTGCACGTTTATTAGTTTGCAAGCATCGACGTTCTACCCTGAAAGGCCCGCTAACTGGCGGGCCTTTTGCTTTGGAGAGCGCTGCGATGCCAGCCTGGATTGCTCGGATACTAGACGCCGGCGGCTTTGCTGTGCTGGCGCGGCTGGTGCTGACGCTGCCATTTTGGATGTCAGGGATGCAGCGCTGGATCAATCTGGCCGTCAGTGTGGATGAAATCGACGCCTATGGCCTGCGGCCGGCCGGGCCGATCAACTGGCTGGTCATTTTCACGCTGCTCGGCGGCTCGTTCCTTGTCATCGTCAACCGGCGCGCATGGTCTGGCGCAGGTGCGCTGGCGATCTTCACGCTGGCGACGATCCCCATCGCCCATGATTTCTGGAACTTGAACGGCCATGCCGCCCGCAATGAACTCGCCATCGCGTTTCAGCATCTCGGCCTCGTGGGCGGTCTGATGCTGGCGGCAAAGCTCTCGCGGCAGTCGCCACGCGGCGGGGCCTAATTACTGGATGCGATCGATCGACGCGCTGACCGGCTGATTGGATGCCATCATGATCGTGCAGCCGGGACTGCAGCGATCCGACGGAAGCGTGATGGCAGCCTCCTCGACGCGCGACAGCGCAGATTTGTTGACGTCAGAGATCGAGATGCCATCGAGGACGGTCGCGACCGACAATGCTGCCAGAACCACGAGCCATTTCACAGTCATGGCAGGCCGGGCGACGCGGCGCGAGTTGGTTTTAAAGCGGGGCGGGGCGGTCTTGGTCATCGGTCTGTCCATCGGTGCAGCAATGCGGGCCATTTCGCGGTGCAACTTCTAAGATTACGTTGCCGTTGCTGCGAAAGTTTCAAATTGCAATCACACCTGCGTCAGCGCGTTTGGCGTTGCCAATTCGCGGCCCGTCTGCCATAAGCCCGATCTTCGTCGCCCGGCTGATTAAGGGCTGCCGTGTCGATGATCCGTGCCGACCGTTTCCGCAAGGAAACAAAGTCGAGCACTTTCAACGCTCTAACGAGCATTTCAAGCCTGCAC
>JAYUEY010000123.1:0-4639 GCA_043739005.1 Tardiphaga sp. | reverse complement strand
CCCACCGCAGCGATATCGAAGTGGTCGCCATCAACGATCTCGGCCCGGTCGAGACCAACGCCCATCTGCTGCGCTTTGATTCCGTCCATGGCCGCTTCCCCGGCACCGTGACGGTCGAGGGCGACTCAATCGATCTCGGCAAGGGCAAGATCAAGGTGCTGGCCGTTCGCGATCCCGCAACGCTGCCGTGGAAAGAGCTCAACATCGACATCGCGCTAGAATGCACGGGTATCTTCAGCGCGAAGGCCAAAGCCACCGCACATCTGACCGCCGGTGCCAAGCGGGTGCTCGTCTCAGCGCCGTCCGACGGCGCCGATGCGACGATCGTTTACGGCGTCAACACCCATGTGCTGACCAAGGACCACCTCATCGTCTCGAATGGTTCGTGCACCACGAACTGCCTCGCGCCGGTCGCGATGGTGTTGAACGAGTTGGTCGGAATCGAAACCGGCTTCATGACCACGATCCATGCTTATACCGGCGACCAGCCGACGCTCGACACGATGCATAGCGATCTGTATCGCGGCCGTGCTGCGGCGCTGTCGATGATCCCGACCTCGACGGGCGCTGCGAAAGCGATCGGCCTCGTGCTGCCGGAGCTTCAAGGCAAGCTCGACGGCGTCGCGATCCGCGTGCCGACGCCAAACGTCTCGGTGGTCGATCTTAAGATCATCGCCAAGCGCAAGACCGACGTCGCCGAGATCAACGCAGCGATCAAGGCGGCGGCGGACGGCAAGCTCAAAGGCATCCTCGGCTATACCAATGCACCGAACGTCTCGATCGACTTCAACCACGATCCGCATTCATCAACCTTCGCGATGGACCAGACCAAGGTGCAGAACGGCACGCTGGTGCGTGTGATGTCGTGGTATGACAACGAGTGGGGCTTCTCGAACCGCATGGCCGACACGGCCGTCGCAATGGGGAACTTGATTTAATCGCCCGTGCAAACAGGAGACCGGGATGACGCTTCCACCCTGGGCGATTGTTCCGGTCGGCATTCTGTTTGTCGCGTTTATCGTGTTCGCCTTTCGACAGGGATTTAAGGTTACGACGCGGCAGAATGGCGACCCGCTGGGACATTCCGGTCGCGGCTTTGGCGGTCTTTAAACTAATAAAGTTGGCTTTCCAGTATGAGCAGTTTCCGTACCCTCGACGACGTCGATGTCTCCGGCAAGCGCGTGCTGGTGCGCGTCGATCTCAATGTTCCGATGGACAATGGCAAGGTGACGGACGCCACGCGGTTGGAGCGTATCGCTCCGACCATCACGGAAATTTCTGGCAAAGGCGGCAAGGTAATCCTGCTCGCTCATTTCGGCCGACCTAAAGGCCGCGATGATAAAAACTCGTTGAAGGCCGTTGCGGCCGAACTCGCCAAGGTGATCTGCAAGCCTGTTGCATTTGCCGACGACTGCATCGGCGAGGCCGCGCAAAAAGCCGTCGCTGCGATGAAGAACGGCGACATTCTCTGTCTTGAAAATACGCGCTTCCACAAGGAAGAAGAGGCCAACGATCCCGCCTTCGTGGCTGAGTTGGCCAAGCTCGGTGACATCTGGGTCAACGACGCTTTCTCGGCTGCGCATCGCGCCCACGCCTCGACCGAAGGCCTCGGCCATAAACTGCCTGCTTATGCCGGCCGCACGATGCAGGCTGAACTCGATGCGCTCGGCAAGGCGCTCGATGCACCACAAAAGCCCGTCATCGCCATCGTCGGCGGCGCGAAAGTGTCGAGCAAGATTGACCTGCTGCAAAACCTCGTCAGCAAGGTCGATATGCTGGTGATCGGTGGCGGCATGGCCAACACCTTCCTGCATGCGCAGGGCATCGCCATCGGCAAATCGCTTTGCGAAAAAGACCTCGCACCGACTGCGCTGAAAATCCTGGACGCGGCGAAGGCCGCAAATTGTATGATCATTTTGCCGGTCGATGCCGTCGTTGCACATGAATTCAAGGCTCATGCGGCCTCAAAGGTGACTGGCCTCGACGCCATTCCGGCCGATGGCATGATCCTCGATGTCGGCCCACAATCGATCGCCGCCGTCAACGCCGCGATCGATGATGCGAAGACGCTGGTCTGGAACGGCCCGCTCGGCGCGTTTGAAATGACGCCGTTCGACACCGGCACCGTCGAAGCGGCCAAGCATGCGGCCGCTCGCACCAAGGCCGGGAAATTGATTTCCGTGGCAGGCGGCGGTGATACAGTCGCGGCGCTGAACCATGCCAAGGTGGCCGACGATTTCACCTATATCTCGACCGCCGGCGGTGCTTTCCTGGAATGGATGGAAGGCAAACCGCTACCTGGCGTCAATGTCTTGAAGAGGCGATAGACCATGTCCAGAATTACCCTGCGTCAGTTGCTCGATCACGCCGCCGAACATGATTACGGGGTGCCGGCGTTCAACATCAACAACATGGAGCAGGCGCTGGCGATCATGGCGGCCGCCGACTCCGTCGATGCGCCCGTCATCATTCAGGCGTCGCGCGGGGCGCGCTCCTACGCCAACGACATCATGCTGAAGCACATGATGGACGCCGTGACTGAAATCTATCCGCACATTCCCGTCTGCGTGCATCTCGATCATGGCAACGGTCCCGAAACCTGCATGACCGCGATTCAGGCCGGCTTCACCTCCGTGATGATGGATGGATCGCTCAAGGCCGACGGCAAGACCGCCGCCGACTGGGATTACAATGTCGGCGTCACCAAGACGGTGACCGACATGGCGCATCTCGGAGGCATCTCAGTCGAAGGTGAACTCGGCGTGCTGGGTTCGCTGGAAAGCGGCATGGGTGAGGCCGAGGACGGCCATGGTGCCGAAGGCCAGCTCAGCCACGATCAACTTTTGACAAATCCTGACGAGGCCGTGAAATTCGTCAAGGAAACTCAGGTCGATGCGCTGGCGATCGCGATGGGCACCTCGCACGGTGCCTACAAGTTCACGCGCAAGCCGGACGGCGACATCCTCGCGATGAACGTGATCGAGGAGATCCATCGCAAATTGCCGAATACGCATCTGGTGATGCATGGCTCGTCGTCGGTGCCGCAGGATCTGCAGGACATCATCAACCAGTATGGCGGCGAGATGAAGCCGACATGGGGCGTTCCGGTTAGCGAGATTCAGCGCGGCATCAAGCATGGCGTGCGCAAGATCAATATCGACACCGACAACCGGATGGCGATGACCGGCCAGATCCGCAAAATCCTCAGCGAAAATCCAAGCGAGTTCGATCCGCGCAAATATCTCAAGCCGGCGATGGAGGCCATGGTGAAGCTCTGCAAGCAGCGCTTGCAGGAATTCAACACCGCCGGTCAGGCCGGGAAGTTCAAAAAGGTGCTGACCACCGCCGAGATGGCCAAGCGCTACCAGGCCGGTGAACTTGCTGCCAAAATCGCGTAAGGGATCGACTAATTTTCGGCGCGCCGTCGTCCGCGGCGGCCTCAAAATACGTTATGTTTCATAGAGGCGGTCGTATCCGATCAAGCAAGATCAGCCGGTGCGAACCGCGTTCGTAAGCATCGCGAAAAGATGAAAGCCGCGCCCTCGCGCTGTTTCTTGGCTTTGCCTGATATCCGTCACCTTTCGATTTCAAGACCGTGCTTCTTTAAGACCGGAATCCCCTGAGGACACTCCATGAACCTGGCCGACCTCAACGCCGTTGCAAAGGCCATGGTCGCGCCGGGCAAGGGCCTGCTCGCGGCCGATGAATCCTCGAACACGATCAAGAAGCGTTTCGATGCGATCGGTGTAGAGTCCACAGAGGATTCTCGCCGCGACTATCGCGAGATGCTGTTTCGATCGACCGACGCGATGACGAACGCGATCTCGGGCGTGATCCTCTATGACGAGACCATCTGGCAGACCGCGAAGGACGGCACGCCGCTGATCAAGTTGATCGAACAATCCGGCGCCATCCCCGGCATCAAGGTCGATGAAGGCACACAGATCCTGCCCGGCACTGACAACGAGACGATCACCATCGGGCTCGACAGGCTCGCCGAGCGCCTTGCCAAATATTACAAACAGGGCGCGCGCTTCGCGAAATGGCGCGGCGTGATCGACATCGACAAAGCCAGCGGCATTCCGAGCCACGCGGCCATCGCCGCCAACGCGCATGCCCTCGCCCGCTATGCGGCGCTGTGCCAGGCCGCGCAGATCGTACCGATCGTCGAGCCGGAAGTGCTGATGGATGGCGGACACGACATCGACACGTGTTACGACGTGACGGAGTGGATGTTGAAAGAAACCTTTCAGCAGTTGTATTTTCAGAACGTCGCGCTGGAAGGCACGATCCTGAAGCCAAACATGGCGATCTCCGGTAAAAAATCGCCGACGCAGGCCGGTGTTGCCGAGGTCGCCGAGAAGACCATCAGACTCCTGAAGAACTGCGTGCCGGCGGCTGTTCCGGGCATCGCGTTTCTCTCCGGCGGGCAATCGGACATCGAGGCCACAGCGCATCTCGATGCCATGAACAGGATCGGCGGCTTGCCGTGGCCGCTGACATTTTCCTATGGCCGCGCGTTGCAATCCGCGCCGCAACAGGCATGGTCCGGCAAGGCCGAGAACGTCGCCGCAGGTCAGGCCGCATTCACGCATCGTGCGCGGATGAATTCGCTGGCCAGCAAGGGCGAATGGTCCGC
>JAYUEY010000122.1:0-9479 GCA_043739005.1 Tardiphaga sp. | reverse complement strand
GTCATCACTTCGAGGTGGCGACGCACAATGCCGTCGAAGCGCATTGTCGCCGTATCGAACGGCACAAGGCCGAGATAGCAGGCGAGCCCGACCACGCCGCCGCCGATCGCATAAGCAAGAACGCTGCGGATCGAAAATGATTCCGTGATCGCGACGACGATCATTGCGGGCAGCAGCGCAAAGCCAGATACAAAAATAAATCCGAAGCCGAGCAGGATATTGATTGCATTGGGATCGATCACGCCGGTGTCGAGCGCGCTCAATTCCGGAAACAAAACGGCAAACACGACGATCGCACCCGCTACAAGCGAGGCTGCGATAAAGCCGAAGATGATCGCGAATAGCCGGCCGATCAGGTGCATGGGTACTTTCTTATCCTTCCCTGGTCTTGCGCGGGGAGGTGGGCTCTCACATCAATCCGTCATCGCCATCGCGCGTAGCGCGTCGCGTTCACGCACCGATAGTTTTTCGGTTTCGGATTTCAACTGTCCGCAGGCGGCGAGAATGTCGCGACCACGCGGGGTGCGGACCGGCGATGAATAACCCGCGTTGAAGATATATTCGGAGAACGCCTCGATCTGATCCCAGTCCGAGCACTCATATTTGGTGCCTGGCCATGGGTTGAACGGAATCAAATTGATCTTGGCGTGAATACCCTTGAGCATCTTCACCAGCAGCTTCGCGTCGTCGAGTGAATCGTTGACGCCCTTTAACATCACATATTCGAACGTGATGCGGCGCGCATTCGATGCGCCGGGATAATCGCGGCACGCCTGTAACAATTCCTTGAGCGGATATTTACGATTGAGCGGCACAAGATCGTTGCGCAATTCGTCGCGCACGGCATGCAGCGAGATCGCCAGCATGACGCCGATTTCGTCTCCGGTCCGAAAGATGTTCGGCACGACGCCCGACGTCGACAGCGTGATGCGCCGTCGCGAAATCGCGATGCCCTCGTTGTCCGACACGATCAGCAGCGCATCGCGCACAGCCTCGAAATTATACAGCGGCTCGCCCATGCCCATCATCACGACATTGGTGACGAGGCGGTTGCCATTCGGCGTCTCGCGGTCGATCCAGTCGTTGAGGCGATCGCGCGCCACCATGACCTGACCGACGATCTCGCCGGGCGTGAGATTGCGCACGAGGCGCTGCGTACCGGTGTGGCAGAACGAGCAGGTCAGCGTGCAACCGACCTGTGACGAGACGCACAGCGTGCCGCGATCGGTTTCCGGAATATAGACGCACTCGACCTCATGCGCCTTCTGGCCGTCGCTGGCCGGCAATCGCAGCAGCCACTTGCGGGTGCCGTCATTCGAGATCTGCTCGGCGACGACTTCCGGCCGATCGACGGTGAAATGTTTGCTGAGTTCCTCGCGCATGCCTTTCGAAACATTGGTCATCGCTTCGAACGACATCGCGCCGCGCACATACATCCAGTGCCAAAGCTGTTGCGCGCGCATCTTGCGTTGCGCGGGCTGCACGCCGATCTCGCCGAGGCGATCCATCAACTCATCGCGTGACAATCCGACGAGCGACGGTTTGGCCGGCGGCACATAGGTTTCGATCGGGGTCTTTTCGAGCGGGGCAGCAAAGGAAACGGCAGTCATTTCATCACACAGACAGTTGTTTTGATCCGTAGGGCAGGCAAAGACGCTCTTGCGGTGTGCCTACCAACGAAAGGCGAAAGGCTTAAAACGTGGCCACGACGTAGCGGACAACGAAGACGTCGCGGCGCGGGCCGTTGCCCACCCTATGATTGTCTTATACTCAATGCCTGCAGCGATTACGAGGCGCAACCGCTTACCGGCAGGTCTGACCGAGCTTGTCGAGCGCCTGAGCGAGGCCCTTTAGCGCAAATGTGTCGGTGGTTTCGGTGCCTTTGGACGACACACCCTTGACGGTGGCGTCGCCAGCCTTGCGCATCGTCTCGACCATACGCTCTTCTTCGGCGGCGTTCTTGATCCAGATGCCGTCGCCCTGCGTGTACATCGTGAAGGTTGCGCCGCCAACGGCCAGTGTCGATTCCGAGCCCGGCTTGAGCTGGTAGCCGATCATGATCGAGACTTCGTTATTGACCTTCTCGGCGGGGCGGGTCGAGACGAAGGCATAGGCCGCATCGCGCGGCCGGTTCGGCGGATTGGTCTTGGACATAGACGGTTTGGCCAGCGCGAAACAGACCTTCTTGCCGTTCGGCGCGGCCGTATAGGCACCCCAACTGCCGAACTGGCCGATCAGCGTCGGCTCGGCGCCGCCGGTCGCAGCCGCAGGCGGCGTAGCAGGCGCCTGTTTGGCAGGCGCGGCTTTCGGCAGGGCTTTACCCTTTGAGGATTGCGCGGATGCGGCCGAAACGGCTCCGATGGCCAGCACGCCCGCCGCAACGATCGATATGAGTGCCCGTATCGCCATGGCAGCCTCGTCCCGCAGAAACATGACCCAAAAGAGGCGATGGCCGGGGTGATCTGCAATAGCGGTGATCGGCGATTCTGGAAAGGTGCGAACCGTCAGAAGCCATATCTGACGCCATCATCCTGAGGTGCTCGCCGGTATTTCTTACGGCGAGCCTCGAAGGATGGGCCACGCGTCCCGATCACCGCCGCCCTTCGACGCTCGCTGCAAAAGCGCGAGCACCTCAGGGTAACGGCTTGCTCACGTCCCCCGCGCCGCCCGCTGCGCGGCCCATTGCGCGTCGGTCCATTGCAGCAAATCCTCCGCGCCGGAGGACCGCAAATGCGCGCCGCCGTCCTGCGTCACCATCTCGCCATTGATGTAGCCGGCCTGATCCGAAATCAGGAAACTTGCGAGATTGGCCAGTTCCAGATGCTCGCCGACCCGCCCCAGTGGATTCATCGATGCCTGACCCGAATTGCTGCCCAAATTGCTGCCAACATCGCGGCCCGCGGGCCGCAATTGCGACGAGGCCCCTACAGTCGGAAACGGCCCCGGCGCGATGGCGACAAGCCGCACGCCCTTTGGTCCCCATTCCACCGCGAGACTTTTGGTCATCGCCAGAACAGCGGTCTTCGCCATCGCCGAGGGTACGGTGAAGGCGCGGCCGGTGATCGTCGAGGTCGACAAGATGCTCAGCACCACGCCGCGATGCGCGGCCTCGATCCAGCGCTTGCCGGCATTGAGCGTGCAATACATCGTGCCATGAAGCGTGGGCGCGAGGATCGCATCGGCCGCGCGCGCCGACAGATGTTCGCTCTGCGCGATAAAAGTCGCAGCGGCATTGTTGACCAGAACGTCGATCGGGCGCTGCGCGAACACGCGCTCCATCATCGCGTCCACTGCGGTGGCATCGCGAATATCACAGACCTGCGCGACCACATCGCGGCCCGAGGCGGTCCGAATGTCCGCTGCTGTCGTCTCCAACAACTCCTTGCGCCGGCCGCACAGCACGAGATCCGCACCTAATTCGGCGAAACGCCGCGCCATCGATGCGCCGAGCCCCGATCCGCCGCCGGTAATGAGAATGCGTTTTTCCGCCAGGAGGGATTTGTCGAACATGAGCCTGCCTTTCGTCATTGTCGCCGCCCGCCAAATCCGGCATGACACAGGCAATCAATCAATATCCTGCAATCAAGTCACGCGAGGAAATGTCCATGAAAGCCATGCTCTGCAACCAGTATTGCGGCCCCGATGATCTCGTTCTCACCGAGGTGCCCGATCCCGTCGCCGGTCCGGGCGAGGCGGTGATAAAGATCAAAGCGGCGGCGCTGAATTTCTTCGACATCCTGATGATCCAGGGCAAATACCAGATCAAGCCGCCATTTCCGTTTTCTCCGGCCGCCGAAGTCGCGGGCGTGATCGAGAGCGTCGGCGAAGGCGTCACGGACCTCAAGGTTAGCGACCGTGTCGCCGCGTCCTGCGGCCATAACGGCGCGCGCGAAAAGATCGCGCTGCCGGCTCACTCGATCGTCAAGATTCCCGACAATCTCGATTTCGACCGCGCCGCCGGCATCTTCATCATCTACGGCACGGCGCTGCATGCGCTGGAAGATCGTGGCTCGCCGAAGCCCGGCGAAACTCTCGCGGTGTTGGGTGCTGCCGGCGGTACGGGGCTTGCGGCGTGCGAACTCGGCAAGCTGATGGGCCTGAAAGTGATCGCCTGCGCGTCATCGGACGAGAAGCTCGCATTCGCCCAGCAGCACGGCGCGGAATTGACATTGAATTACGCCAAGGACGATCTGAAAGAAGGGCTGAAGAAGCTCACCGGCGGCAAGGGCGTCGACATTATTTTCGATCCGGTCGGCGGCACCTATGCGGAAGCCGCATTGCGTGCGATCGCGTGGGAAGGGCGTTTTCTGGTGATTGGTTTTGCCGCCGGCGATATTCCGAAAATGCCCTTGAATCTCGCGCTCTTGAAGGGCTGCGATATCAGAGGCGTATTCTGGGGCGCGTGGGCACGCATCAATCCGGAGAAGAACCGGGCCAATCTCGAAAAGCTCGTGAAGTGGACGGCGGACGGCAAGATTTCATCGCATGTCGATCGCACCTTCCCGCTGGCGCAGACAGCGGATGCTTTGAAAGTACTCGCCGGCCGTCAGGCGATGGGCAAGGTGATCCTGCATCCATGATGGCGGAGGGTGGGCACGGTGCAAGCGCGCATTTGCCCATCTTACGACGCTAAAATCTCATCCTCATCATCCAACCCCTTGGCCATTCGCGCCTTTGCTGCTTCGCGATGCTCGGGGCGGATGTGGCTCGACACCATGCGCAAAGCTGTGACCAGCACGGCCGCATCGTCGCCAAAGCCGATGAGCGGCAGCATGTCCGGCACGAAGTCGAACGGCAGCACGAAATAGGCCAGCGCGCCGAGCAGCGCCACCTGAACATGGCGCGGCGTCTGCCGGTCGAACGCGCAATAATACGCCGCGAGCAAATCCTCAGCAAAAGGCAGCTTCACAGCCAGCCGTTTCAGCTTGTGCAAGAACTCCCGGCGCAGGCGCGGCGGATCCTTCGCCAGATCGTCGGCAGCCTGAAATCCCGTGCTGGAAAAATCGGTTATCGTCGTCATCTCCATCGCACAACTGACGTGGTGCGCCGTCGCAGTCAGCACAAGAATGGCCGCGCAACGACTCAGGCCAGACCGAACTGCGCGGCTATCGCATTCATCGCGGTCGCCAGTTCGATATCGAGCTTGGTGACGCCACCGGCATCATGCGTCGACAACTCCACCTTTACCGTTTTATAGACGTTGCTCCATTCCGGGTGATGATCCATCTTCTCGGCACCCAAAGCGGCGCGGGTCATAAACCCGAACGCCTCGTTGAAATCCTTGAACTGAAACGTCTTGCCGATCGCCTTGCCGTCTTGCGCCTCGACCCATCCGGTCAGTCCTGTCAGCGCGGTCGCGCGAGCATCTTGGGTCAATGGATCGGCCATCAAAACTCTCCTGTCATGACAGACCGGACAACGCCTGAACCACCCCAGCGATCCCGGCCTGAACGGGTTGGCCATAATAATGCACGAAATGTTCGCCATATCCCTGCGCTAACCACGAATAGCGTGGAACTGCGTTGCGACCCAAACTTTGTTAATGTCGGCGCGTAGCTGAAGCCGCATCCTTTGCGATCCAATCGCGACTGACCCATTCAACTTGAATTCAACCGGATCGGGTAGCTGTGAGCCTCAAAAGCCAGTTTTCACGCGCGGCGGACGGTGCAGTGCCATCGCCTGAGTCGGAATCCTTTGAGGTATTGGGTCCGCCGACGCTGCGGTCAGCCCGGCGCAAGATGATGCTTGTCGTATTGGCGAGCGCGCTGATGATCATTGGCCTCGGTGCCAGCGCCTATTATTTTGCGATGCGCCCGGTGACGCTGCGGATCGCGGTCGGCCCATCCAATAGCGACGATGTCAAAGCTATTCAGGCGCTGACGCAGAGCTTCAGCCGAGACCAGTTGCGGGTCCGGTTGCGCCCGGTGATTACGGACGGAGCCGTCGCAAGCGCCGCTGCGATCGGCGAAGGCAAAGCGGATGTAGCGATAGTCCGGGCCGATCTGGACATTCCGAAGAATGCGCTCGCCGTGGCTTCGCTGCGCAAGAATGTCGCCGTCCTCTGGGTGCCGACACCCGCAGGCGCGAAGGGCGCCCCAGCCGCCGTCAAGAGCGCAGGCAAGCCTGCCAATGCCGAGGATGAGGAAGACGAACCCATAATCAAGTCCAAGCCGGCCAAAAAGGCCAAGACGACCAAGGCGAAATCCGCCGTTGCCTCCGAGCCCGCTGCACCGAAAGGCCCGCTGCCGATTACAAAAATATCGCAACTGGCCAGCAAGAGAATCGGCGTGATCGGCCGAACGCCTGCCAATGTCAGCCTTCTCAAGGTGATCCTGTCGCAATATGCGGTCGATCCCGCCAAGGTCCAGATCGTCCAGTTCGCCACCAACGAGGTGGCCGAAGCGGTCCGGAGCCAGAAGGCCGACGTTTTCATGGCGGCGGGCCCGATCAACAGCAAGATCACGGCTGAAGCCATCTCGGCCACGTCCAAGGACGGCGGCGCGCCGACATTTCTGAGCATCGACCTGGCCGATGCCATCGCGCAGAATTTCCCGAAATATGAAGCCGCCGACATTCCGGCCGGAGCTTTCGGCGGATCGCCGGATCGGCCCGAGGACGAAGTCAAGACGGTTAGCTTCCCGCATCTGTTCGTCGCGCGCCAAGGCCTGTCGGATTCGATCGTCGGCGCGTTCACGCGGCAATTATTCGCGGCCCGGCTGGCGCTCATGGCGGAATTTCCGTTGTCGGTCAAAATCGAAACCCCGGACACCGACAAGGACGCCGTGATCGCCGTGCATCCGGGCGCTGCCGCCTTCGTCGATGGCGAAGAAAAATCGTTCATGGATCGCTACAGCGATTACATCTGGTTCGCGCTGATCGGCGTGTCCGGCATGGGCTCGATCGGTGCGTGGGTGGCAAGCTATTTGCGCCGCGACGAGCGCACCAACAATACCAACCTGCGTGGCCGGCTGCTCGACATGCTCGGTATCGCCCGCAAATGCGAGTCGTTAAAAGAACTCGACGCGATGCAGGCCGAGGCCGACCAGATTTTGCGCGAAACGCTGATCTGTTACGAAGGCGGCGCGATCGAGGAAGGCTCGCTGAACGCCTTTAACATCGCGCTGGAGCAGTTCCACAACGCCGTCGCCGACCGCAAGGCCGTGATCGCGCTCGATTTGCCGGATCAAAGTGCGATGCAAGATGGTTCGCAGCGCCCGAATGTACAATTGCTCGCAGGCAGTGCTCTCTAGCTATCCTAAGAGTTGTCCAAAGCGACAATTGCTCCAGCCGGTCACGAGGCCGTCACAAAATATTCCTTCGTCTGTTAGGTTAGGTGCCCATGGTGCGCGAAACCTAGGAGGATTTTATGAATCATCGCCTGTCGCGCCGCCGCTTTCTCACATCAACCGCTGCTGTAGCCGGAAGTCTGGCGATGCCGCGTCTCAGCCGGGCTGCCGACCGGCCGATGGTGTCGCACGGCGTGCAGTCGGGTGATGTCGGCATCGACAGCGGCATGATCTGGGCGCGCGCCGACCGGGCATCACAATTGATGGTCGAAGTCGCCACCACCGAATCGTTCAAGAACGCGCATGCGCTGCCGCCGATCGCGGCGCTTCCCGAGAGCGACTTCACCGTCAAGATGCTGCTGGAAAACCTGCCCGCCGGTCAGGACATTTTCTATCGGGCCCGATTTCGTGACCTGTCGCATACCGCCATCGTGGGCGAACCGGTGATCGGTCGTTTCAAAACCGCACCGGCCGATCGCCGCGATGTCAGTTTCGTGTGGGGCGGCGACGTCGCCGGTCAGGGCTTCGGTATCAATCCCGATGACGGCGGCATGTTTACTTACGCCGCGATGGCCAAGCACAATCCGGATTTCCTGATCCACTCCGGCGATACGATCTATGCCGACGGCGTCATTACCGCCGAAGTGAAACTCCCGGACGGCAAGATTTGGAAGAACATCACCATTCCGGAGAAAGCCAAGGTCGCGGAGACGCTTGACGAATTCCGGGCTGCCCACAAATACAACATGCTCGACGGGCATGTCCGCGCCTTCAACGCGCAGGTGCCGGTGTTTGGCCAGTGGGACGACCATGAGGTCACCAACAACTGGTCGCTCTCCAAGCAGTTGCCGGCGGCCTACAAGGAGCGCGACATCACGCTGCTCGCCGCCCGAGCCGCGCGCGCCTATCACGAGATGTATCCGCTGCGCGAAAACCTCGTTGAGCCCGGACGTGTCTATCGCACGCTGAATTACGGCCCGCATCTCGACGTGTTCATGCTGGACGAGCGCAGCTATCGCGGACCCAATGGCCCGAATCTGCAGGAGACTTACGGCCCAGACGCTTATTTCATCGGCCCGGATCAGCTGGCCTGGCTGAAGCGCGCCTTGTTGGCCTCAAAGGCGACATGGAAAGTTATCGCCTCCGACATGCCGCTCAGCATCATCGTGTATGATGACGCGCCGAACAAAAAGGGGTCGGAAGCCCTTGCACAGGGTGACGGTCCGGCCCGTGGTCGCGAATTGGAAATCGCCGACCTCCTACGCTTCATCAAGACATCCGGCGTGCTCAACACAGTGTGGCTGACCGCCGACGTGCACTACACGGCGGCCAACTATTACAATCCCGACAAGGCACAGTTTCAGGACTTCGAACCGTTCTGGGAATTCGTGTCCGGCCCGTTCCATGCCGGAACTTTCGGCCCCGGCGAGATGGACAACACCTTCGGCCCTGAAGTGAAATACGTAAAGGCACCGGGCGCGGATAAGCAGAACCTGTCGCCGCTGTCCGGGATGCAGTTCTTCGGACATGTCAGGATCGAAGGGGCTACCGGCCAGATGACCGTGACTCTGCGCGACCGCGCCGACGTGGCGTTGTGGTCGACCACGCTGGACCCGAAAATGGGCTAAGCGGCCGCAACGGGCTGCATCAGGGTGCAATCGCCCTGAATCCGTGTGGCCCGTTTCGACCTTTCCGGTTGTTTTCCGGCGATTTCCGACTATATTGCGCCGCAACGCGCCCGAGTACCCGGCCCTTTTTGGCCGGGTTTGCTTTTACGGGGTTGTCCAGCGCGTTCCCAGATGATGCGGAGATGGCGATGCGCTGACGCGCTGCCTTTCGTGCGTCGTTGCTATCCGCACGGGACACCCAGGCCGCCAACTTTAGAAGAAGACCTATGAACCTTCGCAACATCGCCATCATCGCCCACGTTGACCACGGCAAGACGACGCTCGTGGACAAGCTGCTGCAGCAATCCGGCACCTATCGCGACAACCAGCGGCAGGTCGAGCGCGCCATGGACTCGAATGACATCGAGCGCGAGCGCGGCATCACCATCCTTGCCAAGTGCACCTCGGTGCATTGGGAAGACACCCAGATCAACATCGTCGATACGCCGGGCCACGCCGATTTCGGCGGTGAAGTCGAACGCATCCTGTCGATGGTCGATGGCGTGATCGTGCTCGTCGATGCTGC